>NZ_KQ976354.1:5183804-5416232 GCF_000346485.2 Scytonema hofmannii PCC 7110 | reverse complement strand
AGACTTTGACTAATTTATCTGCATATCGCCTACCTTGTTTTGCATCACGTGCGATTTGCTGAAATTCCTTATCTAGAAATTCGTGGGGACGTTCCCAGTTAATTAATACTGCTATTTCTGGAAAGAAAAATTGCATGGCTTGGGGAAAGTATGCTTCTAAAATTTCTTTCCACGGTGAATCATTATCGGCTCTTTCAGGTTTGGCGGTCATAATTCAATTGCTATACAGAACATATATTCTAATAAAAAGTTCTCAGAAATTGTAATTTTAACTGGCATTTCCACAGGAAGCATTTTTGGTCAGTACGGGCGGGGACGCTCATACCAGAAGAGCTACAATCTTTTCAAGAATCACAAGAGTAAGAATCACAAGAGTCTCAAGAATCACAAAAGACCAAAAGAAAATTTGAAACTTTGTTTTCCGGTTAGTCCGCGAAGGCGGACTTTGTTTGTATAGCCGCGAATTCTATTCGCCTCAATTATTTTATCTCCAGAGTACTAGGAGAAGGTAAAGCCATAAGATTCACATTCAGTTTGTCTGCGCGAGACAGCTTTTGCAAAGTGGGTAATAAGTCAGCTATGTTCATCTGAATCTAAAGGATTGCGATCGCTTCCTCTCATGTTCTCACAGTTCTTGACAATCTGCTGCTACATGAAGTGGAACCTTCCAAAAGCTTACCTTACGCTGTTTGATTGGCTTCCAACCAGTTCAGTAAGTCCTCAATAGCTGTAAAATCTAACAAAGCTTCGCCAAGTGCTTCTAATTGGTTTGTTGAAAGGGTTTCAATGCTTTCTATCACCGATTGTGGTAACTCTCCTACCCGTCTTTGTAGTAGCCGTAAGATAATTAACTGTTCGCCTTCGAGCTTTCCTTCGAGCTTTCCTTCGAGCTTTCCTTCAAGCTTTCCTTCCACCTTTCCTTCCACCTTTCCCCGTTCATAACCAATGCGCTCACCTGTGGTAATATAACTCATACTCCGCTCCTGTTCAAATTGCTTAAATTCTTCCCACAACTCTGCTTCTAATCCTTTTGGTAATATCATAACCCAATCAATAAATCGATATAAGTTACGAATATCGCTTTCTTTCAATCCTAAGTCATACAATCGTCGCATCAAGCTAAATTTCCCACTTTTCCGTTCTCGAGGTTTTTTATTTGTCTGTTGTGTCTTTAAATGTGCCATGACCACTGTTGCAAATGGGTTGTCGCTGGCTTCTAATTCTGTCCAACGGTTTTGGTAATCCAGAAGCTTGACGATTCCAAATTCAAAGTTTAGCTTGGTCTTGGGGTAGCTGTAACTATATTGGTTTGGTCGCCATGAGGGGTCGGAATCGCACAAAATCGCCAAACTGATGGCTGGTTGCGCAAATTTGTCAAAAATCCGCAAATTGTAAGAAAACATCCTTTGTGCAAAGTCGTCTTCCGATTTGGCTTGGACTTCTACGTGTATCAGCAACCACATTTCTTCTCCTTGAAGTTGCCAAACTTTGACTAATTTATCTACATATCGCCTACCTTGTTTTGCATCACGTGCGATTTGCTGAAATTCCTTATCTAGAAATTCGTGGGGACGTTCCCAGTTAATTAATACTGCTATTTCTGGAAAGAAAAATTGCATGGCTTGGGGAAAGTATGCTTCTAAAATTTCTTTCCACGGTGAATCATTATCGGCTCTTTTTCTTTTTGAGGTCATAATTCAATTGCTATACAGAACATCTATTCTAATAAAAAGTTCTCAGAAATTGTAATTTTAACTGGCATTTCCACAGGAAGCATTTTTGGTCAGTACGGGCGGGGACGCTCATACCACAAGAGCTACAATCTTTTCAAGAATCACAAGAGTCTCAAGAATCACAAAAGACCAAAAGAAAATTTGAAACTTTGTTTTCCGGTTAGTCCGCGAAGGCGGACTTTGTTTATATAGCCGCGAATTCTATTCGCCTCAATTATTTTATCTCCAGAGTACTAGGAGAGGGTAAGGCCATAAGATTCACAAGAGTACGGTGTGGTTCTAGACTTAGGACACTCCTGTAAAGAAAACTGGTATTTGTCCGTCTACAACGTTGTCCATTTGAACCGCAACCATACCCTCATCAAAAGCCCTTTGAAAAAGACTTTGACTCTTTAAACTCTCATACCCCAAACCATCATAAAACCCCTGAGCAAACACAATTGCTGCTCGATCTTCAATGGGCTGATTCATGCCAATAGTATAGTTAATATACTGACTAATCGCCCCTGCTGCTTTTTCTGAATAACAAGCATTGAGTAGTACACAGTTTACATATTCTGCGTGTAATTTAAACAATGCAGCCAACCCTTCTGCTGGTACGAGTTTGTGGTTCCCGCCATCATCCTCTAGCACCAAACTCCCATCCTCTGTCCCATGACCGCAAAAATGAACAATTTGAGGGCGTATTTCCGCGATCGCCCTGCGAATATCCTGAGGACGCACAGCAGTTCTGGTCTCCACTTCAAATAAATCTCGTTTTACCGCTCGTTCAATCGCTGCTCTAATTTCCCGAATCTCTTTATCTAACGGTAAATTATCAGGTTGCGGAATAGCTGCTAAAATCAATATTTTTTGATTTTTTCTTTGCGTTTCCGACTTGACTGGGGTAGGTAAAACTGGTTGCAGTTGCTGCTCAATTTCGTCTATGCGATCGCTCAACTCTTGAAGTTCCCGTTCCTCTTCTTGAATTTGCTGTTCGTACTGAAACTTACGTGATGGATCTGTTTCTACAATCAAAGCCTTTCGTATTCTTTCGATTTTCTCACTTTGAAGTTCGTGCAGTTTTTCGAGAGAATTTTTTTCTTGTGACCATCGACGCTTTTGATACTCTGTTACCATATCACTCATCCTTCCACAAAGCAATACCGCCCAATAACCCAGTCACATTTGGAATTATCTTCACATTTAGTGGCAACTCAATACTGACCTTATTTGCTTCCCCTCCACCAATATACAGGTAATCGTAGTTGAAGAGATGTTCCAAAGATGCGATCGCTCTTTGTAAACGCCTGTTCCATTTTTCCTTACCAATCTTTTCCAAAGTAGCGCGTCTCAATTGTTCTTCGTAAGTTTCCGCTTTGCGAAACGGATGGTGTCCCATTTCCAAATTCGGCACCAGTTTGCCATTCACAAACAAAGCAGAACCAAAACCCGTACCCAGTGTAACCACCAATTCCACACCTTTCCCAGAAATTGCCCCCAGCCCTTGCATATCCGCATCATTTATGACACGCACGGGTTGATGTAAACGTTTTGACAATGCTGTTGCCAAATCAAACCCAACCCACTCAGGAGTTAAATTCACTGCTGTTCCTATGATACCACCGCGCACAACACCGGGAAAACCTACCGAAACGCGATGATATTCTCCTTGAGTCGCCGCTAACCCTGCGATCACATTAATCACAGTCTCTGGTGTAGCAGGTTGGGGTGTTTCTGTTCGCGCCCTTTCCGTTAAGGGATTGCCTTTAATATCCAGAACCATTACCTTAACGCCGCTACCACCAATATCAACCGATAAGGTACGGATAGCTCCATCTTTTAGAACCATTGTTTTTTCTCGCCACCTTTTATGTATTAATTTTCTCAGAGATTGTAGTAAGAAATATGCACGGATTCATTCCTCCATCACGCTTTTTTCCATACTTGACTTGGACGGATGTTCAAGCGATGCCAAACAAGGAAAATGTTGTCTTAATCCAACCAGTAGGAGCAATAGAACAACACGGTCCCCATTTACCACTTATTGTTGATGCGGCAATTGGTGTAGCGGTTTTAGGAAAAGCTTTGGAAAAACTCGACACCAACATCCCCGCATATGCCCTGCCAAATCTTTACTACGGGAAATCAAACGAGCATTGGCATTTCCCCGGTACAATTACCCTAAGTGCTGAAACTTTACTGAAAACTTTAACAGAAGTGGGAGAAAGTGTCTACCGTGCTGGGTTTAGAAAATTGGTGTTGATGAACTCTCACGGAGGTCAACCCCAGGTAATGGATATTGTAGCACGGGATTTACACGTTAAATACAGCGATTTTTTCGTGTTTCCACTGTTCACCTGGCGAGTTCCCCATATGACTGGAGACTTACTCACTCCTAAAGAGAGAAAATTAGGAATTCATGCAGGAGATGCTGAAACGAGTATTATGCTGGCAATTTTACCCGAACAAGTTAAAATGGATGCTGCGGTTGTAGAATATCCTCCAGAACAGCCGGAAGGCAGTTTGTTAAGCATTGAAGGTAAGTTATCCTTTGCTTGGACAACAAGGGATTTGAGTAAAAGTGGGACGATTGGTGACCCCACAGTCGCAACAAAAGATAAGGGCGATCGCATTCTTGAATCTGTATCTGATGGTTGGGTACAAGTCATTCAAGATATCTTTGCGTTTAAACAGTGACCAGTGACCAGTGACCAGTGACCAGTGACCAGTGACCAGTGACCAGTGACCAGTGAGGTTTGTTACCTTGGGCAGAAAGACCAAAACCTCTGAAGAAAGGAATTGTGGCAAGGATTCCTCCCGTGTAGGTAAGGATGAAGGATAAAGTATGAAGGATGAAACATCGTAAATTTTATCCTTCATCTTTTTAACGAATCAGGTATAATTGTTAACGAAGTCAGGTATAAGTTAGAACGAGCATGATAGTGTGGCGAAAAATGATCTCTAATGTAATTAACCACAGCGATCGCACAGCCACGAAACTTGATATGCATAAAGGTTGGAAAAAGTTGTTTGGAGAGGCAAGAACTCAAATCCTTCTCTGGTATGTATTAATTATAACTTTTATCTTGGTGGTTTCTATTCCTACCTTCCGTCTACTTTTGTATGCCCATGTAGACAAACGAGTTCGGGGCGAGCTCAGGGAAAAAATTGAAATATTTGAGACAACAATTAACAGAAACCCCACAGATGAACAAATAGAAGCAGAGAATGAAGATGATGAGGAAGAGGACTCTCAGGTAAACAACTTGGGTCAGGAGTCCCTCAAAAGTCCATCCTCCCCACAGGAACTCAAAGATTTCTTCAGTACCTTTTTGTTTCGTCAACTGACGGAGGATGAGTCTTACCTAATCGCATTTGTGGACGGAAAATTTTATAAATCTAGCCCAAGAGGACGACCACAACCAATACTTGCTAGAAATTCTCAGTTAATGCAGCGTTGGGCAAAATTGACTAAACCAGAACAAGGCGAATACCAAGTTTCAGATAGCTCCATTGACAGTATTATTTACATGGCAGAACCCGTCAAAATCAATGGCAAAATTCTTGGGGTATTTGTGGTAGCTCATACAACAGCTGGTGAACGTCAAGAAGTGTTAGAAGCTGTCACAGTGATCATTCAAGTCAGTAGTTTTGTTATGGCGATCGCTCTAGTACTAGCTTGGATCGCCTCTGGACGAGTATTGGCTCCTCTACGCTTATTGATAGCAACTACACGCTCTATTGGTGAATCTGACTTGCAAAAACGGATTTCAGTTCAGGGAGGGGGTGAAATAGCAGAGCTAGCGACCACTTTTAACGAAATGATGGGCAGACTGCAAGCATCATTCATAACTCAGCAAAATTTCATCAATGATGCGGGACATGAATTGCGAACACCTATTACCATCATCCAGGGCCATTTAGAATTAATGGAAAATGACCCACAAGATATACACGAAACTCGAACACTGGTACTAGACGAGTTGGATCGCATGAGCCGATTTGTAGAAGACCTAATTTTACTCGCAAGAGCAGAACGACCAGATTTTTTACAGCTTGCAAGGGTAGATGTAAAATCCCTCACTGAAGAGTTGTTTGCTAAGGCAAAAGCTCTGGGAAATCGCACTTGGATTTTAGATCTAACCGCTCCTGGTCAAATTATCGCAGACCGTCAGCGCATAACTCAGGCAGTTATGAATCTGGCACAAAATGCCGTGCAATTTACAAAAGAAGCTGATATCATAGCTATCGGCTCAGCTATCAGAAGAAACCAAATTCATTTTTGGGTTCGAGATACAGGGGAAGGAATTGCTTTAACCGACCAGCAACGCATCTTTGAACGCTTTGCCCGTGCAGCAAACAGTCGTCGTCGTTCTGAAGGAGCAGGTTTGGGGTTGTCCATTGTTAAGGCAATTGCCGAAGCTCATTGTGGTGAAGTGAGACTTCAAAGTCAGCCAGGGAAAGGATCGACTTTTACAATTGTTTTACCTATAAAAGAAACTTATGAATTATGAAAAAATCAGCATTTAACAGGGGCAAAACTTACGCACTCACATGAAAGAAATCGTGTTTCCGGGCAAAGATTCATGGCTGAAAGGACTATTTTTCGTAAAAGTTACCTGGGTTCTGCATAATTCTTAATGGGGTAAACAGCCAACAGTCAACGTCCAACATCCAACATTTAGCGTTCAGCATTCATAATTTATCAATGTTTATGGCCCAAATTCTTATTGCTGAAGATGAACCTCGCATTGCCTCCTTTATTGAAAAAGGACTAAGGGCAAATGGTTTTGTACCTTCTATTGCAACGGATTCTAAAGAAACTTTGCAAATGGTTTTGGGCAATAATTATGATTTGCTGATTCTCGATTTGGGGCTTCCCGGACAAGATGGTTTAGAGATTTTAGAACAAATTAGGGGACAGGGCGAACAATTGCCCATCATTATACTTACGGCTCGTGATGATATTGGTGACAAAATAGCAGGCTTGGAAGGCGGTGCGGATGACTACATGACTAAGCCCTTCCGTTTTGAAGAACTTTTGGCACGGGTGCGATTGAGGTTGCGAAACCGTCAAATGCTTCAAAATTCGGAGGAGACGGTTCTTCAAGTTGGGGATGTAATTTTAGATTTGAAAACGCGCAAAGCACAAGTGGGCGATCGCATTATCGAACTGGCAACCCGTGAGTTTATACTAGCAGAGACTTTTTTCCGTCACCCCGGACAAGTCTTAAGTAGAGAACAACTTTTAGATCGGGTTTGGGGTTACGACTATGACCCTGGATCTAATATTGTTGATGTTTATGTTGGCTATTTACGTAAAAAACTGGGTAGTGAATTGATTGAGACAGTTAGAGGGATGGGTTACCGTCTGCGCTAACCAATAGATCAGTCATAATTGGTACTTGTTTTTTATTTGGATTCTTTATCATTTGCGATCGCATAGTTATGAATCAAATTTTGATTGTAGAAGATGAAGCCCGCCTTGCCGCTTTTGTAGAAAAAGGGCTAAAAAAAAATGGTTTTAATACTGTCATTGCAGAAGATGGAGAGCAGGCAATATCTCTAGCTCAAAGTAGTAGTTTTGACTTAATGCTTCTGGATTTGAATCTGCCAGTTAAAGATGGTTGGACGGTATTGCAAGAACTGCGAAATAAGGGTAAAGAGTTACCAATTATCATTCTAACAGCCATGGTTGATGAGGGAAATAAAACAGCGGTTTTGAAAGCTGGTGCAAATGACTACATCACTAAGCCCTTTAGCTTTCAAGATTTGTTGGCAAGAATACGTACTCAACTGAGTTAAGAAAATCATAAAATATAGGAGAAAAAACTCAGTAGTGGGCATTGCCCACCACATAAAGCTTGTGTGCGGCAAAGCCCTACCTACCTACGTATATTTCAAAAATCAAATAAGATTTCTATATGTAGTGTTATGAATACTTAGCAGTGTGTCCGTTATTAGGCAGCCCTTTGTATGAAAGAACTCTCATAAAAATTTCATAAACAACTTACGCTACATTGTCACTCTTATAAATGGATAACGAATTTTGTTGTCATTTTATACTAATTTGAGGAGTGACACTATGTATATTTGCGTTATTGGTAGTGAGTACGTTAATTTCCTTACAGGAGCTTGTTTTGCACAGAGCGATCGCGTTGGTATTGCTTGCTCAGGTGCTGTTCCAGAGGTAATGTACACACCCACATTGTTAAAACTCTTACTATCAAAAGTTTTTAAGGAGTCACTAGTTATTAGTTAGTGGTTAAAAGTTTTTTTGAAAAATCAACAACTAACAAGCACAACAAGATATCTTAAGGACATCAAACCATGAAATTGCTAGTTTACTCCCATGATGCTTTCGGTTTAGGCAATATTCGCAGAATGGTTGCGATTTGCGAATACCTACTGAGCGAGATAGAAAACCTCTCAATTCTGCTGATATCCGGTTCACCCATGCTTCATGGATTTCGGCTACCAAAAGGGCTTGACTATATCAAACTTCCCTGCTTGAATCG
This sequence comes from Scytonema hofmannii PCC 7110, assembly GCF_000346485.2. Lineage (NCBI taxonomy): Bacteria > Bacillati > Cyanobacteriota > Cyanophyceae > Nostocales > Scytonemataceae > Scytonema > Scytonema hofmannii. Next base: position 5,407,999 of record NZ_KQ976354.1, on the reverse strand, counting down.
TGGGAAAACAGGCAATGTAACAGTTAAGTATTTGGGTTGTGATGTCGATGAAACAGTAAAGTTACGGTCAGATTTAATATTATCAGTCGTTGCAAATTACCAACCAGATTTATTTTTAATAGATAAAAAGCCTTACGGGCTAAAAAATGAGTTGACAGCAACTTTAGAATATTTACAAACTACACTCTCGAAAACAAAACTTGTCTTGCTGCTGCGAGATATTTTAGATAGCCCGGAAACGACTACCGCAGATTGGCAAAAGAACAGCTATTATGATGCAATTGAGGAGTTTTACGATCTTGTCCTAGTGGTAGGAACACCAAAAGTTTTTAACGCTGTTGAAGAATATCAATTTCCGCTCGGGGTAGCTCATAAAGTACGTTATTGTGGTTACATTCGCCGTCAACCCGGACTGACAAGCCGGACTTGGATAAGACAAAACTTACAAGTGCTACCTCAAGAAAAACTGGTTTTAGTAACTCCTGGTGGAGGAGAAGATGGCTATTACTTGGTTAAGACTTATCTTTCTGGGTTAGATTTGATGCCAGCACAACACAACGTGAAAAGTTTAGTGATTTGTGGTCCGGAGATGCCAGAAGAGGAAAAAAGAGAGCTATACCAGATGGCAAAAAAGTATCCACAAGTTCAAATTAAGGAATTTACAGATGATTTGATAAGCTACATTGGTGCAGCAGATGCGATCGTATCAATGAGTGGCTACAATACTATTTGTGAAATCCTGTCTCTAAAAAAATCTGCTGTCATTGTACCCCGGATTAAGCCATCTCGGGAACAGATAATACGTGCAGAACGATTGGCTGACTTGGGTTTAGTTAAAACTCTTCATCCGGACAATCTCAACCCACAAGTTTTGATGACAGAAGTTTTGAATCAGCTAAATCAGCAGCATTTAACTCCTGCTTTTGACTTAGATATGAATGCTTTGCCTCGCATTACTCACTATATTTCTATGCTTCTACGTCCAAGGGTGAAGGAAGTAAATTTAGAGAAATTGTTAGTTGTTAGTTGTTAGTTGTTCGTAGCCATCGGTCACTGGTCACTGGTCACTGGTCACCGATCGCTGGTCACTGGTCACTGAAAGGAGATATTCATGAAAAAAATTCTGTTTTACTGTCAGTATCTAACAGGCATGGGACATCTTGTTCGCAGTATGGAAATAGTGCGGAGCTTAATCAAGGACTTTAAAGTCTATTTTATCAATGGTGGGCCTCATGTGGAAGGGTTTAAAATTCCTGCTGGTGTGGAAGTGATAAATCTTCCGGCTCTTTGGTTGGAGGACGGAAAATTTCAAGTAACGGATGGTGCTCAAAGTGTTGAAGAGGTTAAAGACATTAGAAAAAATCAATTGATAGATGTATGCGATCGCATTCAGCCTGATTGTTTAATTACAGAGTTTTTCCCTTTTGGCAGGCACAAGCTATTCTTTGAGTTGCTTCCTCTGTTAGAATACGTAGACACCAAGTTACCTAATACAAAGATTGTCTGTAGTCTTAGAGATGTTATCGGTAGGGAAACTCTTTCTGATGAAGCAGACATTATCTGTCAACTGATAAACCAGTATTTTGATTTGATTTTGTTTCACTCTGACCCCCATTTCCTCACATTTGAAGCTAGTTTTCCTAGATATCAAGACCTCAAATGTCAAATTGAATACACTGGATTTGTATCACAATCTTCATTGGAAAATGTCACCCCATTTGATAGTTCTTTCGCAAAGATAGATAAAAAATCGCCGCTTATCCTAGTGAGTGTCGGTGGCGGAAGATTGGGATATGAATTGTTAGAGTCAGTAATAGATGCTAGCAAAATTTTAGAAAATCAAATTCCCCATCAGATTCAGATATTTACCGGACCTTTTATGCCTGATGAAGAATTTGTCAAGCTAGAAGAAGCAGCATTGAATAGAGGCAATGTTAACCTCCAAAGATATACGCCTCAATTACTGAACTATATGGAAAGGGCTGACCTTTCTATCAGCTTGACTGGATACAACACGACCATGAATATTCTCAGAACTGGTGTTCGTGCTATTGTAGTTCCTATAGGACATTACGACCAAGATATGGAGCAGTTGGTCAGAACTAGAAAGCTAGAGCAACTGGGAATTGTAGAAGTTATTCATCCCAACAATTTAGAACCTGCTTATCTTGCTCAAAGAATTATTGCTTGTCTTGATAAAGAACCAGTTAAGAATACTTCTCTTATTTTTGACCTAGAAGGTGCTCAGAAAAGTAGCACTTTTCTTAAAGAATATATCGAGAGCAGAGTGAATGTAACTTATGCTGCATAACGCATCAATACAGCAGTTAAAAAAGGAGCAAAAAACCCGGTTCCTCTCCCTTGCAAAGCTTGATATCTCCTATGCTCAACGATAAAGTTACCGGGTTTTTGGTATTACTGTAGCTATGCTTTAGAGGGATGTTCTACCGCATATTTATTACAAAAACACGGAGAAACAGTGAATGGATCGTCACTCTAATGAAAAAGAATTGAAAGTCGTTTTACCAGGAATTCGGCGAGTATGGTATAAGTTATCGCCGTATGCTCAGAAGCGGAAAATGCTGATTGGGGCTTCTTTCTTTGCATTACTACTTGAAACTGGATTCCGCTTATTAGAACCTTGGCCTTTAAAGTACATTTTTGACCACATTCTTGTATCTACCCATAACAACTCTTCAGGTATTCTCATCGACACTGGTCTTCCACCATTAGTACTGCTTTCATTGTTAGCCTTGTCCGTAGTTTTTATCTCCGGATTGTCTAGCATAGCAGCTTACTTGAGTACTTATGGTATGTCTTTAGCTATTGTTCAGATCTTGTCAGAAGTACGCGGCGATCTTTTTAGTCATTTGCAACGTCTTTCTCTGTCTTTTCACCAAAAATTCAAAAGCGGTGACTTAATAACTCGCGTAACAACTGATATTGAAAAGATGCGGATTGTTATTGTCAAAGCTGTCTTACCTTTAGTGACGAATATTGTCACACTTATTGGTATGTTGACAGTGATGTTCTGGCTGAATTGGGAACTAGCACTTGTGGCATTCACTATTTTTCCCTTGTTTCTTGTATTGACAGGTCAGATCGTTAGCCGCATCCGCAAATTTGCCGGCAAGCATCGCAATTCTGAAGGTATTTTGGCTTCAACAACGGGTGAAACAATTGGTGCTATCAAGGTGGTGCAGGTACTTTCGCTTCACAGCTTGCTAGAAGGCATCTTTTCAAAGCAAAACAGAAAAAGTTTAGATGAAGTGACTGAATCTTTAAGATTGTCAGCAGCACTCGAACGGACAGTACAGGTATTAATGGCAATTATCATTGCTGTGGTTTTATGGAAAGGTTCGCACGCAGTTTTACAAAAGTCACTGACTCCTGGTGAGTTGCTAGTCTTTATGACTTACCTCAAAAATGCGTTTGAACCAATGCGAAAACTCTCCAACCAAGTGGGACAAATTGCTAAAGCGACTGCTTCTGGCGAGCGAGTTGTGGAACTGTTGGACTATGAACCAAGTGTGAGAGATTTGCCCGGTGCAACAAAAGCTCATCCTTTTTTTGGAACAGTGCGGTTTGAGAATGTGACTTTTGCTTACACGCCAAATAGAATTATCCTGAAAAATATTAACTTTGTCGTGCAATCAGGTCAACAAGTAGCGGTTGTTGGTCCATCAGGAAGCGGTAAATCAACTCTCCTTAGCTTGATTCTTCGCCTTTACGATCCTGTGGAAGGTCGAATTTTAATTGACGGACAGGATATACGCGAGTACACTTTGGACTCTCTTCGACAGCAAGTGAGTACTGTGATGCAAGAAAGTATTTTGTTTGCTGTCAGCGTGCGGGAAAATATTGCTTACGGAAAATTAGAAGCAACTCATCAAGAGATAGAAAAAGCTGCTCGTCTGGCTAATGCTCACGATTTTATTATAAATTTGCCCCAAGGTTATGACACAATATTGGGTGAACGGGGGGCGACTCTATCAGGAGGGCAGAGGCAACGGATTGCGATCGCACGTGCTGCTATCCGTCAAGCGCCAATAGTTATCCTTGATGAACCAACAACAGGGTTGGATAATGCTAGCGAACGTGCGGTCAGTAAGGCATTGGAGAGATTGACTCAAGAACGGACAACGTTTTTGATCTCTCACAATCTTAGAGCAGTAAAACACGCAGATTTGATTCTCTATGTTGAGAGTGGAAGTCTTTTAGAGTACGGCACTCATAGCGAACTCATGAAGTTGGGCGATCGATATGCAAGTTTGTATAGATTGCAAAATATTACCAACAATGGCAGTTTCCGTAAAGGAGGGACTTATGCCCTTGAAGCCTGAGCAACACCAAGGAACTCGCGTAGTTCTCGTTCGTCACGGACAAAGTACTTACAATGCTCTTGGTCTTTATCAAGGCTGTAGTGATGAATCAATTCTGACAGAGAAAGGGTGCAGTGCTGCTAGCAAGACTGGGGCTTACTTGAAGGGGTTAGCGTTTGATGCCATTTATTGCAGTCCTTTAAAACGAGCGCAGCAAACAGCTGGGGAAATATTGGAGGCTATGTCTCCCACTGTTGACCCAAATACAATCCATATAACTACCCTGTTGAAAGAAACCGATCTACCAATTTGGCAAGGCTTGGCATTCCAATACGTGCGCGAAAAATTTGCGAATGAATACCGCACTTGGAAACAACACCCTCATGAATTCTGTATGGAACTTCCCCATTCCCCTCCTTCGTATTTTTACCCGGCTTTAGATCTGTACAAACGAGTGCGACAATTTTGGCAGGAGGTGTTACCCCGCCACAGGGGTCAGACTTTGTTGGTTGTTGCTCACGGAGGTACTAACCGCGCCTTAATTCATACTGCAATTGGTGTAACTCCCGAACACTATCATTGCATTGAGCAGTCTAATTGTGGTATCAGTATATTGGAATTTCCTGATGGTTCTTTAGAGTCAGGTCAATTGATGGGAGTTAATAGTACCTCCAACTTAGAGGAAAGTTTACCCAATCTCCAAGAAAGCAATCAAGGTTTGCGCCTAATACTTTTGTCATCACAATCAACTTCTGAAAAGCAGATTCAGCAGAGCGTTCAGATGTTGGAAAAGATAGGTATCGATTTTAGACTGAATGCAGATATTCACGAATATCAAGCAATAGTATCCGTTAGAGCAAATTCCGAGCAGTTATCAACTGGGCTTGTTTTAGGTGGCGATCGCATCATCAAAGACTTTATCAATCAAGCACTGAGCCTCAATCCAGAGCAACTTTGGCGATTGCAACTCTATCCAGAGACCATTAGTATTCTCTATTATCCCGAACCTCAGGGCGTTCCCATACTTCAAGCCATGAATGTTTCGGTCACTGACAAAGATTTACTTTTCAAGTTGCTGGACAACAAAAGTTATATTCCTGCTCCCTTCTAACTCTAATTCGTTCCAGTTTGGATTCATCAAATGAAAATTGCATTTTTAGTTTGGCGGTTTCCTGTTTTATCAGAAGCCTTCATTTTAAACCAAATCACCGGTCTCATAGATCGCGGACACGAAGTTCACATCCATGCTCTCAACGGTCCTCCTGCAAATCTTTCTAAAGTACATCCTGTTATAGAAGAATATCACCTGTTAGAACGCACTTATTACCCCCCTACTAGACCAGATAATTATTTATGGCGTGTTCTCAAAGCCATTGGATTATTGTTAGCAAATTTGGATAAAGGTTCTTTGTCCTGCTTGCAATTGCTGAACTTATTTAAATACGGTCAGCAAGTGACATCATTAAAGTGGTTTTATAGAGCAATACCGCTATTAAAAGACAGAACCTACGATATAATTCACTGTCAGTTTGGCACCTTAGGACCTATGGGTTTGGTGTTTCGGGAAACGGGTCTACTTCAAGGCAAATTGGTAACAACATTTCGTGGAATAGATATTAGTAGCTATGTTCAAGAACAAGGCGATCTCGTTTACGAACAACTCTTCCAAGAAGGAGACTTTTTCCTCGCCAACTGTGAATTTTTCCGCAATCGTGCGATCGTCCTAGGTTGCAAGCCCCAAAAAATAGTTGTCCACGGTTCGGGAATTGATTGTAGTAAATTTGCCTTCACCCCACGCTATTTACCAAGCGATAAAAGAGTACGAATAGCAACAACAGGTCGCCTAGTAGAAAAAAAAGGGATAGAGTATGCTATTCGTGCCATTGCCAAACTAGCTTGCCATCACCAAAACATAGAGTACAATATTATCGGTGATGGACCTTTAAAAGAAGATTTTCAGAAGTTAATTGCAGAACTCAATATCAGCCACATTGTCAAACTCTTAGGTTGGAAACAGCAGCAAGAAATTATTGAGATTCTCGACAACTCCCATATTTTTATAGCTCCCAGCATCACTGCAGCAGATGGAAACCAGGATGCACCCGTTAACACTTTAAAAGAAGCAATGGCAATGGGATTACCCGTGATTAGTACTTTTCACGGTGGAATTCCCGAATTAGTACAAGATGGAATTTCCGGATTTCTCGTTCCAGAGAGAGACACCAACGCCATAGCCGAGAAATTAAGCCATCTTATTTCACATCCAGAAATTTGGGAACAAATGGGTCGTGCTGGTCGGGCGCGAGTCCAAGAAAAATATGACATGAACAAACTGAACAATGAATTAGTTGAAATCTATCAACAACTACTCCATGCAGAATCAATCAAGCAATCTTTATTAAAGCAACCCTTCACTCTAACCCATGTTTAAAAAATCTACCCTGATACCAAAAATCTAACAGATAGTTAGTTGCAACTAAGCTTAGGTAAAGCTTTTTCAATCCAAAATCCAAAATCCAAAATCTAAAATCGTAATTTATGAAACCATCAACCACAGAACAACCCCTAGTCACCATCGTCGTTGTCCCCCGCGAACGTTTTAGCTGTACTCAAGAATCGCTAGAAAGTATTTACCAACATACAGACATTCCCTTCAAGTTAATTTATGTTGATGGGAATTCACCCGCTAAAGTTCGGTCTTATCTTGAAACCCAAGCACAAGAAAAGCAATTCCAAATTATTCGGACAGATTACTACCTTTCACCCAATCATGCTCGAAACATTGGTTTGAGCCAAGTCAACACCAAATACTTAGTATTTGCTGATAACGACATTATAGTGTCGCCGGGTTGGCTGCAAGCCCTAGTGAATTGTGCTGAAGAAACAGGGGCTACAGTCGTTGGTCCTTTAATGTGCGAAAAAGAACCAGTACACGAAATGGTTCACTTTGCAGGTGGAGAGTGTCGCATTATTACCGACATCAAAGGGAGACGACATCTGCGTGAAAAGATGTACAAGCAAAAGCAGATGGTAAGAGATGTACATCCCCAACTTCAGCGAACTCAAACAGAGTTAGCAGAGTTTCACTGCGTACTAGTTCGCACAGAGATATTTGAGCGTATTGGTTTTTTAGACGAAGCAATGCTCTGCACCAAAGAGCATCTTGATTTCTGTCTAACCGTAGCTCAAGCAGGAGGAAAAGTTTATTTTGAGCCTGATAGTATTGTCACTTATGTACCCGGTCCTCCACTAGAGTGGACAGATATACATTTTTATATGCTGCGTTGGAGTGATGCGTGGACATTGGAAAGCTTTCAACGCATTCAGGAAAAGTGGAATTTAGTTGAAGACGACGGGTACTTCAAAACCAAGTACAAACAGTTGGGATGGAGGCGCAGAGGGACGATTATCAAACCTTTAACTCGTCGCTTGAGCTTTGGGTTTGAGAACAAGCCTTTGAAAAAAGTTCTCAGTTTCTTGGATACGAGGCTTAACCGCTATTTGACAAACCGCTATGCTCAACTCTTACCTCAAAGAAAGTTACAGCTCACTCCAATACAAAGTCAGAAAGTTTTAACTCCAGAATTATCTAAGGTTTGAGATTTGGTGATTTCATATCTTGCGTTGTCTTAAAGGACGGGCAAAACGTCTTACCTCACAAATCTATCAATCTTTTGTGGGATGGGCATCTTGCCCGTCCTTATTTTGTAGTGAATGTGGTAAGTTCTAGCTGTTTAGCTGCTCATTTTGGAGATCGAGCACCAGAATATCCAACTTTTTCCTTGTTAATTACAAGGGAAAACAAAATCCGGGCTGCACAAGATGCATTGCGTTTTCTTAAGGGAACAACGAAGACAAAACAAGCGATCGCAGTACTTGATGGTTTGGAATTATTGGATGGAGACAAGTTAGATGTCCATCGCTCTAAATATGCGAACTACATTTTGTCCTTACTGAAGCAAAAAGGTTCCGGTCAAGTTCTCAATCGTGCGGAAGTCATTCAAGATATTTCGGGAGTTGAGTACATGGCTCCCAGTCAGTATAGATTAGAACCGGAATGGGTAGTTGTGCTGGCAGCAGCTTTAGTTTACAACGGGGATAGTGCCTTGGCTATTCCTGGGAAAAAATTTGATGCCAATAGTTTGGATAGTTTGGTGACAACTTCTGTTGAAGAACTGGTTAATTTCAAGCACATTGAGCAACCAAAAGATTGGAATTTACCAGCACTCAAAGCACTGTTTGAACTGTTGGGACTAGCACCAGGTATGGCGCAGTTGGTCACTCAAGGTTGAGTTTTTGCGATCGCAAGTTCTGCCAAATCCATTGACAAATGAGTTTATTCATGATATTCAAGAAGTTCTTTCTGGGTTAGTCAAGGTAGTTGTTAAGACACAAGATTTGCAGAAGGTGTTACTAAATGGGGGTTCGCCTTGTACCGTCCAAGAGATGAAAAAACGGTTTGATGATTATCTCAGCGATCTAGCAAAGGGTAAAGATCCAGGTAAGGTTCGGATTGTTGTAGAGTAACAAAAAGTACCAAACAACAAATGAGTTACGATAACGTTTGTAAATATTTAGCCGAACAATACCCAGCAGAATTTGTCCGTTGGCTGCTAGCAATTGAGCCGAGGGAGATCGGCGTACTGAAAACTGAATTGAGTTTAGAACCAATTCGTGCCGATTCTGTGACTTTCCTGCAAACAGCAAACCAAATTTTGCACATTGAATTTCAAACTTTAACGTCATCCAATCCACCGCTTCCGTTCAGAATGCTCGATTACTCAGTGCGATTAAAGCGACAATATCGGTGTCCAGTGATACAAGTCATCGTCTTTTTACAGGAAGAAGATAATGAACTCGTTTTTACAGAGGAATATCGAGATGAGACAACAGTTCACCGTTATCGAGTCATTCGCCTATGGGAACAAGATTCAGCATTATTTCTCACTAACCCAGGATTGCTACCCCTAGCACCTTTAACGCGGACAGATTCACCTCAAGGGTTGTTGGCGCGAGTTGCAGAAAACGTAGATAGAATTTCAGATAGAGAGGAACGACAAAATGTTGCAGGTTGTCTGGAGGTCTTAGCTGGCTTGCGGTTTACTAAGGATGTAATTCGTCAATTTTTATCGGAGGATATGATGCGAGAATCAGTGATTTATCAAGATATTGCAGCCAAGGAAAGAAAACAAGAAGCAATTTTATTAATCATGCGTCAGCTTAATCGGCGTTTTAGTCAACTGGATTCATCATTGGTGGAACAAGTACAGGGATTATCCATTAAGCAATTAGAGGATCTAGCAGAAGCTTTCGTTGATTTCTCGGAAGTGGGGGATTTAGTGACTTGGTTGAATCAACAACAAAGAGAGTAGCACTCGTTTGTTCTACTTTTTCTATCCTTTGCAAATTGTTGCCAATATCGCTCAGATAAGGTAAAAATTCCAAATCGCGTAGGTTGGGTTGAGGAATAAAAACTCAAATTTTTGAGACTTTGTTGTATTTTGCGATCGCTCAATTCAACCTACATCTCTGGATTTTTTAGCTGAATTCAAGTTTTTAGAGCAGTTAATTAAGCAGTTTGTAGGAGAGAAGACTATGCAAGAATCAGTGATTTATCAAGATATCCTTGAAAAGGCAAGAAAACAAGAAGCAATTTTAATAATTATGCGTCTACTTAATAGGCGTTTTAGCCAACTTGATTCATCATTGATGGAACAAGTACAGGAATTATCCACTCGGCAATTAGAGGATTTAGTAGAAGCTTTCGTTGATTTCTCGGAAGTAGGTGATTTAGTGACTTGGTTGAATCAACAACAAAAAGAATAGAAATAGTTTATTCTACTTAATATCAAGAACGAAACATCCAATATATATTGTCATAATAAAAGAACTAAAATAATGGAAGGAAAGCAGTTACTACTTAATCTTGAACTTCAATTCGTGAAATGGTATTACTCTTGCTCAAATCTCAGTAAAATGGGACTAGCACAGCAAATAACACAATGAAAGTGAGTACTTGGTTCTGGAGCGAAGAACATCGCCAAATCTGTAAAATAATCGAAACCCAGAACCTGTGGGGAAATACATTCCACCGTATCTGGCTACCCACCCAAGATACAGTTGTGCGCGTCCGCGCCGAACAACTAAAACCACTTTCAGCAGCAGGTTTAACCACTCCCAATACGGTTCGGATAAGCACGCACCTCAGAAACCCGGTATCTCAAAGATACCGGGTTTCTCTGGTCGCCATTACTGTTAACCGAACCGTATTGTAACCACTCCTGCAAGCATTGCATACATAGCCACAGCAGCCCGTATTGCTGATGCACTCACTCAAGACGTACTCCTAGCCCCAATTGAATCCTCACTCATCCCCTTACCCCATCAAATCAAAGCATTATCCAAAGCAGTTTCCAACAGCAGCATTCGCTACCTCCTAGCTGACGAAGTAGGATTGGGTAAAACCATAAGACGAGTTCTACGATGCTGTGTTGATTGGGGTGTCCTGGAAGACACAACAGAAAAAGGTATTTATCAACCTGCAAAAGTTCAATTCATAGACAACAAAGCGTTAGCCGCATGGTTGATAGAAGCAGCTTTAATCGCCAGTCATTCAGAGATACAAGCCCTAGGTAGAATTAGTCAAACACCTGCATTGTTTCCATTTACTGTTAGTCCGCTCAACATGAGAGATTTAGAAGGTCATAAAAGGTTAGAATTATTTCGCCAAGGACTTGATGAAAATATGGTCATGCTCAGGCGTTAATTTACCGTACTACTTCAACATTAATTCTTAATTACTAACTTTAAAATCATACTAGCAACTGCGATAGCGAAGCGCAAGCTGTACCCAGCTTATAGCCCTTGGCGCAAGCCGTACCCGGCTTATCGCAAATCCTGTAACTTCCAGAACTTAACTTCTAAAAATCTTCATAAAGCTAAAGATATGCTGTTAGAACTAGTATAAGACCATTTTGAGCCAGATCCAACTTTAAGAACCATCTGATAAGGAGTAAAAATTTCCCAATATGGTAAGTCAATATCCTCTTCATCATCTTCATTATTTGGAAGCACAATTAATTTATATTTATTGTTAAAAGTTATACTAAGACCAAGGTTTTGGTAGTTAATTTCTACAGCCGCGATCGCATTGTTTTCGATGGTATCAAGTCGCTGTTTGATGATTTCAGAGTCATCTTCAGATGTAACAATCGCTTCACTTGGAGAATCAACTTGCCATTGAGTTGCTTGCGTACCCAGTATCCATGCTCCTTTTTCCTTTCCTATCATCGATTTTTGTGAATAAGGAATTCTTTCTCCAATATGAAGAGTCAATTCATCTCCATAACTTAAGCTTGCTTTCCAGCATGTTTCTCCAATTAATCCACTTACTATCTGGGTAAGGGGTTCTAAATCGCTTGGTCTAGTTATATTCTTAATTAAATTTGTTGTCATAATTCTATCTTTAACTCAGTTTTTATCTTCCTAAAAATTCACGAGCTTTTCGTCTCAATTCTTCATAGGTAAAATCTCCACATTCATTTTTTGTACCACCACGACCAGATGCTTTCTCTTCTTCCAAAAAATCTCCGAATTCTCTTCTCTCTTCTTCCGTCATATTGAATTCTCTAGCAACAGCATTTACTTGCTGAATATCTTTTTTCTTACTCAACTCATCTCTCATTATGTAAATAAGGATTCTATTATAGCAATTCCCACTTCCGTGAGGTACAGAAAAAATAATTAACCGCAGCCTGTAGCAGACGGACGCAGATGAATTTGTACCTTAGCAGACTGGGAAACGCTATACATAGCAATCCGAAATCGTTTCTAAAAAGGCTAAAGCTGAATTGCACAGCACATAAAACTTAGCCACAGGAGATATTTTGCTAAAAGAGGTTACACAAGTTAACATATTGTTGAAAAGCGTGTATCTCAGCAAAACCCCATGAAAACGGTACTGAATCCCAACAGCCTAGATGTCACTCGGTTGTTTTCCAACTTAGAACTCTACGAAAATAAACTGACCCATCAACAAGGTAGCGTTTTGGGAAGTACAGCGCTGATTGCTGGAACCACGATTGGGGCTGGTATTCTAGCCCTACCTGCAGTGACATTGCCATCTGGAGTCGTACCATCTACAGTTCTACTCATCGGTGTTTGGCTTTATGCTTTGGTTTCAGGGCTTTTAATTGCAGAAGTGGCTTTGAATGCGATGCGTCGTGTAGGGCGTCCGAGTTTAGGGCTGTTGGTAATGGTGGAGAGGACGCTAGGTTCATTAGCAGCAAGAATTGCAGGTGGAGCATATTTGTTCTTACACTATGCCTTACTTGTTGCTTATGTTTCTCAAGGGGGAGATATTTTAGTATCGGCTACAGAAAAACTTTTGGGGCTACATCACGTTTTACCAACTTGGATAGGAACAACAACTTTTACTCTTCTTTTTGGTGGCATTTTGTATCTTGGCAGAGAAAAGTTTATTGAGAAATTAAACAGCGCTTTTGTTGCGATCGTTCTGACTTCATTTGTGGGATTGCTGTTTCTTGGAGTAACGCATATTAATATATCATCATTTTTCTTTCAGGACTGGAAAGCACTACCCCCCGCTGTCTCCGTCATGTTTGTAGCGCTGTTCTACCATAACGTGATTCCTACAATTGTCACCCAGCTTGAAGGAGATGCTCGAAAAATTCGTCAGTCTATCGTTGTTGGTTCTGCTATTCCCCTTATAATGTTCTTGGCTTGGAATGCAGTGATTTTGGGAAGTATCAATGTAGATGCAATTCAAGTTACAGCGAGTGGTAAAACTTTTGACCCACTGCACATTCTACAATCGGGGAGTGCTGGATACTCGCTGGGAATCTTAGTTTCCATTTTTTCTGAGTTTGCGCTCGTGACATCATTTATTGGGTTTGTTTACGGCTTGTTAGACTTTTTCAAAGATATTTTCCCATCAACACCGCAAGGATCTTCTAAACGTTTGCCACTTTACTCCCTGATTCTTGTGCCTCCTATGAGTTTATCAGCACTGAATCCCAATATCTTTCTCGCAGCTTTAGATTATGCCGGAACCTTTAGTATTTCAGTTTTAGGAGGAATTCTCCCTGCATTGATGAGTTGGAAGCAACGTCAAGAACAGGAGGAAGACTTACACAGTAATGTTCAACCCCTTGTTCCTGGTGGTAAGATAACGCTGATTGTAATGATTGGCGTTGCTTTAGTTGTGATAATGGGTACATGAGTAGCAACCAACTTGAGTGAGGTACACATTTATCCGCGTTCGTCTGCGTTCATCTGCGGTTACATAACTTTTTATGTATTATACCTCCAATTGAAAAAATTAAGACAATGTGGGTTGGATTGAGCAAGAAATCCTAACCATTCGATTCAATGTTGGGTTTCGTTCCTCAACCCAACCTACATAATGATGGTTGATGTAAGTCGCTACCGTGAGCAATTATACCGTTGCTATTATAGGCAATGTACTGATGGGCATACTCTTTTAATTGTTCGCGACTGCGGTTCAGCCACTTCAGCATTTCCTGGTTTTCATCTTTAGAGGGTGTAGTATTCATAAGTTTTGCCATATATAAAAACAATAGGAGCGATAAGCTGGGTACAGCTTGCGCTTCGCGAGCGCAGCGCTCCTATACAAATACTACAAATTTCTTTTCAGATCGCGATGAAAAAAAATTCACCACCGATCGTGAAAATTCCTCTTCCCTACTCCCCACTCCCTATTCCCTATTCCCTCTTTTCAGACAGTGAGGTTAAATTTTAGCTTCTTCCTTAACCAACTTATCCCAACCCAAATCTTTGAGATTGTTATTCCGGCGCAGTGGACGCGTGACCAACTCCAGAATGTCACGCGCATTGGTAAAGCCGTGAATCTGAGCAAAGGTGAACTCTACAGACCACTTGGTGTTGATTCCCCTTGCCTCTAATGGGTTAGCATGAGCCATACCAGTAATGACCAAATCTGGCTTCAAATCGTAAATGCGCTGAATTTGGTTGTAGTTGTCTGGCTTTTCCACAATCCTAGGCAAGGGTACGCCCATTTCATGACAAGTTTTTTCTAAAAATGTCAACTCAGCCGCTTGGTAGCGCTTATCCATGTAAGGAATACCGATTTCAGGAACAGTCATACCGCAACGCACCAAGAATCTTGCTAGGGAAACTTCTAGCAAGTTATCGCCCATAAAGAACACGGACTTGCCACGAATAAGTTTTATATAATCTTCCAAACTTTCCCAAATTTGAGCTTCCCGTTCATCCAATCCTTTGGGAGTAATCCCAAACACCGAGCAGATTTTTTCAATCCAAGCGCGGCTACCATCGGGACCAATAGGGAAAGGTGCGCCAATCAGCTTGCACTTACGGCGACGCATTAAGGTTGTTGCAGTGCGGCTGAGGAAGGGGTTGACACCAGCAACATAATACCCTTCTTCAAGAACGGGAAGTTCAGTAAAGCGTTTAGCAGGTAGCCAGCCAGAAACTTTAATACCTTGCTTCTTCAGTTCTAGAGTTAACTGAGTGACAACGGGATCGGGGAGGGAACCAAAGAGGACTAACGGAGGATGATCCGCATACTCGGATTCTTCAGTAGCAACGTCTTCTTTTTTCTTACCAAAATTCAGCAGCTTTTGAATGGCATTGCGCTCGTTTTTCTCAGCTTCTACTGTGGAGACTTTATCCGGACAACGTGCAGCCATTGCAGCTAATACGGTGTCTTCTCCTTGGGTGAAGGCGTAGTCTAAACCGTTAGCACGTGCAACAACAATGGGAATACCAATTTCAGATTCTAGCTTGGGTGCCAAGCCTTCCAAATCCATTTTGATGATTTCTGTGGTGCAAGTACCGATCCAAACTATCACGCTGGGATTGCGATCGCGCTTAATTTGCAAACACAACCGCTTTAACTCGTCATAATCATTAAGCTGGGCAGAAATATCGCCTTCTTCCAACTCTGCCATGGCATAACGAGGTTCTGCAAAAATCATCACTCCCATTGCATTTTGCAGGAAGTAGCCACAAGTTTTTGTACCAATAACTAAAAAGAAGCTATCTTCAATTTTTTGGTAAAGCCAAGCTACGCAGCTAATAGGGCAAAAAGTATGATAATTTCCGGTTTCGCACTCAAAAGTTAAAGCGTCTGGTTGAGCAACTGTCATTTTGGTGTTTTCTCCCCTAAATTGTTAAGATAGGAGTCATTTGTTCTTTGTCCTTCGTATTTACAAATAACAAATAACAAATGACTCCCTTGGTGATTAATTCTTGGGGAAGAGACGAGCAATTTCTGAATCATCCAAATCACTAGATGATAGGTCTTCCCCTAAAAACAAATCGTTATCCGCGTCTTCTTTGTCCATTTTGGCTGCGGATTCATCGCCCCAGACATCTGTTAAGACTTCAGCAAACTCACCGTTCCCATTAGTGGTAGAGTCTGTTGACTGCTTAGAAGTTGTGCTGTC
This sequence comes from Scytonema hofmannii PCC 7110, assembly GCF_000346485.2. Classification (NCBI taxonomy): domain Bacteria; kingdom Bacillati; phylum Cyanobacteriota; class Cyanophyceae; order Nostocales; family Scytonemataceae; genus Scytonema; species Scytonema hofmannii. The sequence goes on along the minus strand of NZ_KQ976354.1, from coordinate 5,392,206 downwards.
CTCATCCTTCAACTCATCAAAGGATATATCGCCAAAATCATCAACAGAATCTACACCGTTTAAAAATCCCTGCGCCTCATCTGCTGGAGTGACATCCTCTATAGTTGTACTTACAACCATGAGAGTTTCCTCATCGGTATCTATATCAACTGCTGCTACCGCAAAGCCGTTTAAGTGCGAATGGCTCGATGTCTCCTCATCAGAATCTGACTCTTCGCCATTCGTTTCTGTCTCAACTCTGGGAATAACACGGTTACCGAGAGCAATATCTGGGTCGAAATTTAAATCCAGCACCTCAATTAAAGTGTCAGCGTCAGGATTCAGTCTAGAAAAGGGCAGCATTAACTGCGCTAATTTTGGTTCTAACGCATTAGCTACTCCCAGGATGAGGTAAGAAGGGGGTCGCTTACCACCATCAGGGGTGTAAACCGACTCGACCTCCATATGGAGAGTAATCCAATCCCGGTTAATTTGGAAAAATTGTAACCACTTTTGCTTGAGAGATTCCGTAAAACTATGAAAGAAAGGCATATTGTCCCCATCCTGGAACTTTAATGATTTATACAATCATCAAGTCTAATTCTTCTTCTGGTTTAGGAACCTGTGGTTTACCCGGATTTAGATAAAAATCAGACAACAAAGTAAATAATTCCCGATCTGGAGAGTCATTGGGTACAACACCTTCGGGAGACGCCAAAATTTGATCTGCAATATTGAGATAGTAATCACAGACGTAGTTGAGAGATGGGTCAATTTCTGCCATCTCAAACAAAGTCTTGCCTTTAACACGAGAAACTCTAATATCTTCAATCAAAGGCAACACTTCTAAAACTGGCATGGGTACTGCTTCGATGTATTTGTCTATCAAATCGCGCTTGGAGGTGCGATTGCCAATTAATCCAGCCAGCCGCAGTGGGTGAGTCCGCGCTTTTTCTCTCACTGAAGCAGCAATGCGATTGGCAGCAAACAAAGCATCGAAGCCGTTGTCGGTAATAATTAGGCAGTAGTCCGCATAATTTAAGGGAGCTGCAAAACCTCCACAGACAACGTCACCGAGAACGTCAAACAATATAACATCGTACTCATCAAAAGCGTTGAGTTCCTTCAGTAATTTTACGGTTTCGCCTACGACGTAACCGCCACATCCCGCACCTGCTGGTGGTCCGCCGGCTTCAACACAATCTACTCCACCGTAACCCTTGTAAATAACATCTTCAGGCCAAACATCTTCGTAATGATAGTCTTTCTCTTGAAGAGTATCAATAATTGTTGGAATTAAAAACCCGGTGAGGGTGAAGGTGCTGTCGTGTTTCGGGTCGCAACCAATTTGCAGCACTTTTTTGCCGCGCTTGGCTAGGGCGACTGATATGTTACAGCTTGTGGTGGATTTACCGATACCACCTTTTCCATAAACTGCTAGTTTCACTGTTGTTTGCCTCTGATAGTTTTTTATCAAACTTTTGGCTTAAACACTTGCCTTCACCTAGCCCACTTGGCGATTTGTGAGGTATGTGAATGTCATTATTGTGCAAATGACTTGGAAAAGAAAGGGGGTGTTAAATTCAAAAACGCTTCTAGAGACAGCATTTTCGTTTAATTATGTGATTTTATACTTATATCATTCTTAAATAACGTTTAATTCCTAAAATTTTTTATAAAACTTTATTGATTATAATTATTTTATAAAATAAGTTACAATAGACAAAAAAATCCACATACACGACTTCTTCAAAAAGTCGAACTCTATATATCCTCTTGTTCCTAAGCTGCTGCCTGGGAATGCACATCTAGAGTACCGATATAGTAGTCAAACAGGAGGCGATCGCGATGCAAAAGTTTCATCACCAATCATGAACATCCCTCTTACGCATTCCCTATTTTCAAAAGAATGCAAGCAAGATCCCCGACTTCTTGAAGAAGTCGGGGATCTGACTGGAATGTATTGGCGATCGCTTTCAATAGTGTAAATAATAATTACAATTTAAAAATTGGGCTAAAATTTTAGCACAGCATCTTCCATGGAATGCATCTCTTGTAGAGATTGCCAGCCAGATTGCCATTGTGAGGTGTCTTGTAATAACTTGGCATTGATCCAGAAACGGACTTTGGGATCGCAAGAAGCGACCATCTCAGCATAAACCCACTTACCTTGGTTTTTGCGATTGACGACTTGGAAGTGTCGCCAGCCATCTATTTTTGTCCGAGCCGTCCACTTGGAAGCAACTAGGTAAGGAAATTTCTGCTTCTTAGCCATTAGTTATAAATTGTTTTATAAGTTTACAATTATTATCTTACCGTGTAAAGCTATTGTAAACATAGCGATCAAAGGTTAGGGGCTAGGGGCTAGGGAAGAAGGAGACAAGGGGAAATGCCCAATGCCCAATGCCCAATGCCCAATGCCCAATGCCCTAATAGCTTTTCTGGGTTGGGAAAGTGATATATGTGTTAATGTAACTTAATATTTTTCCAACTATGCCCTGCTCGATCTACAGACAAGAAAAGACCCTCAAACACGATTTTGTAAGTAGAGGGATTAACGACTTTTGGTGTTTTGGTAGCAAGCAGGAGTTGGTTGGGAACTTTCAAACCCTCCATTATCGTCGTTATTTGAAATCAATGCAGGTGTATAACCGTTTGCCGTTGCACACAGAGGAGAGTAGCTTGCAAAAGATGAGCCGTACAGCTTGGGTAACATTTAGCACGGTGAGCGTTCATATTAGAGGTGAATGCCAAAAATTCTATTCGGAGCGATAGCTAACAAGTCTAACAGGTGGAAACCGATGCCATTTTTGGCGAATGATTTTAATCTTCTTAGGAAGAGAATAACTGCTCGGTATTTGTCCTTGGAGTCAGAAGTTGGTGACTGCTGGATTGGGTTTGCTCTATTACCAGTGACTCATGAAGAACGAGAGTTGTCAGGTAAACGAGCATAGCGATTTCCGCAATCCCAACTTTTTGATTTGAGTAGTTACTTTTTAACCAACAATATTAAGCAAGTTAACAATACTCAATGGAGTTGCATCGTATGGACTTGTATGGAGACGCCTTAAATATCCTTAGAGAAACGAGTCGAACATTTTATATCCCAATAGTTCGTTTACCACTTGGTTTGCAAGAAGCTGTAGCATCAGCTTACTTGTGTTTGCGAGCCATTGATGAAATTGAAGACAATGCAGAACTAGATAACCCTACCAAAGCAAAACTATTGCGAGCAATTAGCTTGACATTACAAGCAGGGGTTGATGGTTTTCCAGTTGATGCTTTCCACAATGGATTGAGCACCCATGAGGATATACTACCAGAGGTCTCCCTTCGGATTCGAGAATGGGCAATACTTGCGCCTGCAACAATTGCACCTCGAATTTGGGATGCCACTGCTGCCATGGCAGATAGAATGGCATACTGGGCAGAACGTAATTGGAAGATTGATAATGAATTGGATTTAGATCGCTATACGTTTGGAGTTGCTGGTGCAGTTGGCTTAATGCTTTCCGATTTGTGGGCTTGGTATGATGGAACACAGACAAACCGTACCCACGCAATTGGGTTTGGTCGGGGCTTACAAGCAGTTAATATCCTCCGCAACCACAGGGAAGATTTATCGCGTGGGGTCGATTTTTATCCAGTTGGTTGGTCTGAGGAAAGAATGCATCAGTACGCCCGTCGCAATTTAGCCATGGCAGATGCTTATATCAATTCACTTCCTGTGGGTCCAGCCTTGGACTTTTGCCAGATTCCGCTAACTTTGGCTTATGGCACTCTTGAAGCCCTTGTCAATGGCAAACAAAAACTGAGTCGCAGTGATGTTATTGCACTCATTGATCGATTAACTAAAATGAGCACCTAAAGAACTCGCTCTTTTTGCCATATTTCTGATAATTCTTCCCAACAGGAACCTTCATCCTCACACACCACATTAACAGTGACCAGTGACCAGTGACCAGTGACCAGTTAATTTCCATACTTGAATAAATTTTGGGGTCTGGACTGCTTTACGTTTGGTCACAAAATTGCTCCTCCACTTACTCACACTCACAGCATCCTTTTTAAGAAATAGTTCAATATTTTCATCTCTTGACGAACTTCCTTTGACTTCGGAGCCAGTAACCTTAATGCTATTTCTATAGAATTCTTTTATACAAAAACCGTATTTTGAGCGGAAAAATAGCTGAAAATCTAAAGTAAAACTCACAAATCCAACAAGATTTGTAGTTTTTACATCGTTTACGCCTAAGTCAAAAAATGCCTCGGCATCAGAAAAACCAAAATGCTCAATTTTCTAAAGTTAAAGATTGTTAGTTGTTAGTTGTTAGTTGTTAGTTGTTAGTTGGGTAGATTTTACCACTAACTACTAACCACTAACCATTAACCAACTCGTTACTTGTCAAACTCCACTTGACCGTAATCCAATTTTATGATGCGATCGGCTACATGGAAATAGCGATCGTCATGGGTAATGGCAAGTACTGTTTTGCCGCTATCTCTCAGCTTTGGCAGCAGTTCGGTGTAGAAAATTTCCTTAAAAACTGGATCTTGATCTGCCGCCCATTCATCAAACAAATAAATTGGCCGATCCTCCAAGTATGCGCTGAGTAAAGCTAGCCTTTTGCGCTGTCCTTGGGAAAGATTTATGGTAGAAAGTTTACCATTTTCTATTGTCACCTTATGCTCTAATTGAAGTACTTTTAAGTACTCTTGTGCTTGACTTTTTAAGTCAGCATTTTCTAATTCTAAAATCTCATCGAACAAATAAAAGTCAGAAAACACCATAGAAAAATGCTGGCGGTACCATTCTCGATTTTGTTCGCTAATAAGCTCTCCATCAAATATAATTTCTCCAGCTTCTGGTGTGTACAGCCCTATAATTACTTTAGCAAGAGTCGATTTTCCGCTACCATTTCCGCCAACGATAAACACGAGTTGTTGTGGATAAAAGGTCAAGTCAATTGGACCGATAATAAAAGAGCGATCTTCTTGATTGATGTTATAACTATGAGTCACCCGTGAAAGTTTTAAGTTGCTCCAGGAAGTCTTGGTTTTAGGTGGAACTGTGGAAACCTCAGCGTTACTTTCTAAAGACAAGCCTAGTGATTCTATCTTATCTAAGGCAATGCTGGCTCTAGTAATGATAGGGATATTTTCCACAATGTTGTTCATTGGTAACATTAAATAGGTGAAAGTTAAGATAAAGCCAGCAAGTGTTTGAGGATTAATAGTGAGTATATTAGGAAGTGAAAAAAGGACGAAACCAATTGCGAAAAAGAATATAAGTCTTCCCCAACTTGTCGTTATTCCATAAAAGGATAGACCTTGAATATTGTGATGACTAAAAATAGTTGCTGTAGATTGTAAATTTTTAGAAAGAAACCCTTGACGACGATTGTAGTTGAGCTTAAGTTCCTTCACTCCTTCTGTAATGGTGCGGAAATGCTTAAACATTACATCTTGGTCTTCACGAGCAAGAGAAAGATATTTTTTTCCTTGATTTAATAGCCACTGACAACTCCCAATTGCTACGACTGATACGCCTAAAACCATAAGGAAGACTAACCAAGAAAGCCATGTGATGTATGTCAAACAACCTATAACAATGGCAAGATCGATGCAAAGATGTGGTATCACGTGAACAGCATTAGCAACTGTCTGGACATCCTCTGTCAAAGTTGCCAAAATGCGAGAATTTCCAAGTTGTTCCAAATGGTTCAATTCTGAAGTGAGTATCTGGTTACTCAAACGCATTCGTAATTGAAAAATTGCATTTTGAGATATACGAATCAGCAACATCTGGGAAATAACGCTGGTTATCAGAGCTATCAGCGCCAGCCCTACAAAACCCCAAATAACGATCGCAAGGCGTGAATTGGCGTTATTACTTGCTGCACTGCTAATCAGAGCAATGAGGCTAGCGTTACTACCGCCACTTAGGAATCCGGTGACAATCGCAAGAGTCACCATTCCCCATGAAGAACGCAAAAGAAAGGAAATCAGACGCATGAAGGTAGATAGCGAACGAACACAAATTCTTGGGTTTTTGTTATACTACCATATTTGTAGAACAATGTGTACACAAAAATGAAAGAAAAGTCATTGCGGTTTAGGTTGTCGGAGCGTCGATACCACAAACTAAAGCTATATGCTGAGTCCAAAGAAAAAACAATGACACAGTTGATTGAAGACTGGATAGACCGACTACCAACACCAGAAAAAAGAGATCCTCCAAGTCCGTTGTAACTATATACTTGAGAACATCTTCACAAGTGTGCTAAATAACGAACCATAAGGGTGGCTAGAAACTATGATGAAGACTTTGCTACTTAACCCACCGTCCTTTGAAGGATTTGACGGAGGAGCAGGTTCTCGGTGGCCTGCAACACGCGAAATTGAATCGTACTGGTACCCAGTCTGGCTTGCCTATCCTGCAGCAATGATCCCCGAAAGTCGGTTACTAGATGCGCCACCTCATGGCGTATCGCCAGAAGAGACAATACGAATTGCCACCGAATATGATTTTGTTGTTCTTTTCACCAGCACACCAGGATTTCATAGCGATGTGCGTTTGGCAGAAATGATGAAGGCTGCAAAACCTTCGTTAAAAATAGCCTTTGTCGGTCCACACGTGACCACACAGCCAGAACAAAGCTTAATGGCAAGTGAGGCAATTGACTTTGTGACCCACAAAGAATTCGATTACACAGTGACCGAATTTGCTTCAGGAAAATCTCTGGAAGAAATCAAGGGTGTAAGCTTCAGAAAAGACGGCAAGATAGTACATACAGAGCATAGGTTACCTATTGAAGACCTAGATGCATTACCATGGGTAACGCCAATTTACAAGCGAGATTTGGACATACATCGCTACAATGTACCATTCCTACTACACCCATACATTTCTTTTTACACTACACGCGGTTGCCCCGCTAAGTGTACATTTTGTTTGTGGCCGCAAACTTTTGATGGTCACGCATGGCGACAGCGATCGGTGGATGATGTTGCCAAAGAAGTTGAACACGCGCTCAAACTCTTCCCCGATACAAAAGAAATCTTTTTTGACGATGATACGTTTACCATTGGCAAACAGCGGGTGCTAGCCTTATGTGAAAAGTTTAAGCCTCTTAACTTTACCTGGTCTTGCACTTCCCGCGTTCACGTCGATCTAGAAACACTTCAAGCAATGCGTGCTGCTGGTTGTCGGCTGTTTATTGTGGGATTTGAGTCAGGCAATTCTCAAATTCTCAAAAACATCAAAAAGGGAGCAACAGTCGAGCAAGCACGAGAATTCCAGAAAAACTGCAAAAAAGCAGGTATTACCGTTCATGGTGATTTTATTATCGGGCTACCTGGCGAAACGCAAGAAACCATTGAAGAAACTCTGAAGTTTGCTCAAGAACTCGACTGCGAGACGATACAAGTTTCCGTAGCCCATGCTTATCCAGGGACTGAACTATACAACTTTGTCCAATCGAATGGGTACTTGCGCTTAGATGCTGAAATGACGGACGAGACTGGACACCAACTGCCTCACTTTGAGTATCCAAACTTGTCACGCGCTGAAATGATGGCAGCAGTAGAAGACTTCTATGGCAAGTACTACTTCCGTCCCCGCATTGTTGCCCGCATTGTCAAGAAGGCTCTTTTCAATTCTGAAGAACGCCGTCGCCTTTATAAGGAAGCACGAGAGTATCTCAGCTTACGTGCTAAGCGCAAGCAATATGTTGTTAATCAGAGAGCTTAAGGGATTTCCAAGAAATAATACCATTTTGGATTTTAGATTTTAGATTTTGGATTGAGAAAGTCTTGCTTGGACTTAATTTCACCCAACAATCTGTCTCATTCTTTTTTCCAATTGGTTAAATTATCATCTTGTGGGGCGGGCATCCAGTCGCTTCGCTCCAATTTGGTCAATCCCATCCTACAAGAAAAAGCTGGATATTTTTTAACGTGAGTTCGACGAAGTCAAAACAAACCTCACCCCAAACCCCTCTCCTCGTAGGAGAGGGGCTTCAAACCCTGATTATAAGGTTGCCCCTCCCTCTCCTAAAAGGAGAGGGAGGTTGGGAGGGTGAGGTTTGTCGAATTCACGTTTTTTTAATAGCGATTAAAGGAAATTAAATGTTATATCTGTACCAATTTCTGCTTGGGATGTTGTGTCTGTCGGCGATTTGGTATAACTGCTATGCCATTTATGCAGCAATTAAGTTCTTTTCCCATCCGACGCAAATCGATTCCGACTTTCACCCACCCGTTACTATCTTGAAACCAATTTGCGGTCTTGACATTGATACCTACGAAAACTTTGCCTCATTTTGCAAACAAGACTACCCGGAATACCAAATTATTTTCGGCGTGCGCGATGAACGCGATCCCTGTGTAGAAGTCGTCAAAACAATCATCAATGACTTCCCAGAAATTGATATAAGTCTAGTCATTAGCAATCGCACCATCGGTACCAATCTTAAGGTGAGCAACCTCGCTAACGCACAAGCAAAAGCCAAGTATTCGCTCCTACTTCTTGCAGATAGTGATGTCCGCGTACAACCAGATTATTTGATGCGAGTTATCCAACCCATGAACGACCCTACTGTTGGGGTCGTTACGTGTTTGTACCGTCCGCAGGTTCGAGGATGGGTGGCAATCTTTGAAGCCATCGGGATATCTACTGAATACCTTGCTGGTGTTCTAGTTGCAAGATATATAGAAGGAATGAAGTTTGCTTTAGGTCCTACTATTGCAATCCGGAAAACTGCTCTTGAGGCAATTGGAGGGTTTCAAACAATTGCTGATTATCTAGCAGACGATTTCCAACTTGGCTACCTCAGCGCTCAAGCAGGCTACAAGATTGTGCTTTCGGACTATGTTATAGACCATACGATCGCCACAGAAAACTTTATTGACTTAATCCATCGTCAGACCCGTTGGAATTGCTGTACGCGTGTCTCTCGTCCTTGGGGCTATTTAGGGCTGATCTTTACCCACGGAACAGCCATCAGTTTATTATTCTTAATAGCAACATATGAGTCAATTTTCAGTTGGGTAATGGTGGGGATCGTATTGATGACCAGATTCATCATGGCATGGGTTGTTGGGGTCAAAAGCCTAAAAGATCCAGTAGCTAGAAAGTTTTTGTTGTTGGTTCCTTTACGCGATCTTATGAGCTTTGGATTGTGGTGCTACAGCTTTGTTGGCAGTACCTTCAAGTGGCGGGGTCGAAAATTAAGGCTGACAAGAAGCGGGAAATTAATACCACTTACAACCGATTCTACCGAAGCACTATTAACTTAAATTATTTGCATACAATGTCTGTCTGAGTTTTATGCGTAAATACACGCCTATTATTCTGTTGCTTGTTTTTAGTGCAATTATCTACACCAGTATTTCTTTTCAGCCTTCTGTGATTGATAATGCCGATGCCGTGCATGCTCAAGCATCTAGAGAGATGTTGTTGCGGAACGATTGGATAACCATGTACGTTAATGGAGTCCGTTATCTGCAAAAGGCTCCCCTACTTTACTGGTTAGTCGCAAGTGCTTATCAAGTTTTTGGCTTCAATGCCTTTGCTGTGCGTTTTCCCACTGTTATAGCGATCGTACTATTGGGTTGGGTCACCTATGCCTTTGGACAATGGGCTTATTCGCAAAAAGTAGGTCTTTACGCAGCCGCGTCTCTGCTTTTCTGCTGTGGGATGTTTCTGTTCACTCGCATCATGATCCCAGAGGCACTTTTAACTCTGTTAGTAACAACCGCACACTTGTGTTTCTTACGGGCATTCTTTGGTACTGGGATATCCAAAAGATTGTATTACGGATTTTACGTTGCTACAGCGTTAGCGGTATTGACGAAGGGGCTAATCGGTATTGTCTTTACAGTGAGTCCTGTATTTCTATTCCTTTTACTGACTGGTAACCTTTTTGTTTGGAAAGAACTGCGGTTACTTTCAGGAAGTGCCTTGTTTTTAGCGATCGCAGTACCTTGGCATCTTCTTGTTGGGGTTCGCAACGAACATTTTTTCTGGTATTACTTCGTTAACGAACATTTCTTAAGATTTCTTGGGCAACGCTATCCAAAAGACTATGGCAAACTACCGCTCTTGAATTACTGGCTGCTGCATATGGTTTGGTTATTTCCTTGGAGCTTGGGATTTCCGCTACTCATAACGCAGCGACCTCGTTTGAAAGCTCAGGCAAATAAGAAGATACAACTGAATCTCTATTTATGGCTGTGGACAGGAATTATTCTGATTTTTTTCAGTTTCTCTAGCGGTCAAGAGTATTACACATTTCCAGCTTACCCAGCACTTGCCCTGTTGTTAAGTACCGCCTTTACTGAAGCTGAAGAAGGAGTAAAAGCGAAAAAATACTTACTATGGATAAATGGCATCTTAGCCATTCTTGGGATAGTCTTTGCTATCATAATGGGAGTGCTGGTCTGGAACACTCGCAACGTGCAAGCAACAGGAGATCTTTCGTCCTTCCTCAATATAGTCTCTTCTGATGACAAAAGATATACAATTGCACTAGGACATTTATTTGACTTTACGCCATATGCTTTGGCAGAATTACGCAGTCCCGCTATTCTGTCGGCGCTAGTAGTTAGCTTAGGTTTTTTACTAGCATTTTGGTTTCGTCGCAAGCAAAACCACACATACACAGTAATAGTCATGGTGTTGACTATGGGGTTACTTTTTATTTGCGCTAACCGCGCCCACATCAAGTTCGAGCCTGTCCTCTCTTCGCGGGTTCTGGCTGAGGAAATCAAGCAGCGATGGGAACCCAATGCGAAAATTGTACTTAATGGGAATTATGAAACAGGCTCATCTCTCCGTTTCTATATTGACCAACCCATTTATCTCCTCAATGGTCGTACTCTAACAATGGAATTTGGTTCCCGCTACCCAGATACCCAATCCGTATTTTTGAATGATGAAGATATCCGGCGCTTGTGGAGCAGTTCCAACCGGATATTTTTGTTTACGGAAAATCATAAAAAAGAGACATTACTCAAAAATTTGGCTATGCCAACATTTTTTGTTGTAGAAAAAGGTGGTAAAAGTGTTTTTACCAACAAGCCACTGTTGTAACACATACTTCTGACTTTTCACAGGATGTGGAAAAGTAAACAATTCAACTCGTTATTGTAATCACGATAATGCTTTTAGAAAAAACCTTTGCTAGCAATACTTCAACAACCTCCTACATTCCGCGCCATCAAAAGCGCATCCTCTGCATCTTCCCCAAGTACAGTCGGTCATTTGGAACTTTCCATCACGCTTATCCCTTGATAAGTCGTGTTAGAGCTTTCATGCCACCACAAGGTATTTTAGTTGTGGCTGCTTACTTACCCAAACAATGGGAGGTTCGGTTTATTGATGAAAACGTGCGATCGGCAAAAAAGTCAGATTACCGATGGGCTGATGCGATCGTTGTGAGTGGAATGCACATCCAACGGGAGCAGATTAATCAAATCAATGAAATTGCCCACACAGAAGGCAAAATAACAGTTGTGGGAGGTCCTTCTGTCTCCGGTTGCCCGGAATATTACCCCAACTTTGATATTTTACATTTGGGAGAAATGGGAGATGCGACTGACCAAATGATTGAATATTTAGACACACACACCACACGTCCCGAAAAGCAAATTCGTTTTGAAACCAAAGAACGCTTACCTTTGAACGAGTTTCCCATTCCAGCCTATCATTTGGTTAATCTCAAACAATATTTTCTTGCCAATGTTCAGTTTTCCAGTGGTTGTCCTTACCGTTGTGAATTTTGTGATATCCCCGAACTTTACGGACGCAACCCCCGCCTTAAGGAACCAGAGCAAGTTCTTGCTGAACTAGATGCCATGCTGGAATCCGGTAATCCAGGCGCAGTTTACTTTGTCGATGATAACTTTGTGGGCGATCGCCGTGCTCTCATGAAGTTGCTTCCTCACCTGATTGACTGGCAAAAGCGCAATGGGTATCCCATTCAATTCGCCTGTGAAGCGACACTCAATTTGGCACAAAGCCCCAAATTGTTAGAAATGATGCGTGAAGCTTATTTTTGTACAGTTTTCTGCGGTATTGAAACACCAGAAACTGATGCTCTCCAAGCGATTTCTAAAACGCACAACCTCAGTATGCCAATCCTGGAAGCAGTTCGAGTTTTGAGCAGTTATGGCATAGAAGTCGTATCGGGAATCATTATAGGATTTGATACCGATACACCTGATACACCAAATAAAATTCTGGAATTTATTCGATTGTCCCAGATTCCCATGCTGACAATCAACCTGCTCTACGCATTACCCAAAACTCCATTGTGGCGAAGATTAGAACAAGAAGGGCGACTCGTGTTTGAGGATAATCGGGAATCAAATATTCAGTTTTTAATGCCTTACGAACAGGTTATTAATATGTGGCGACGCTGCATTACAGTTGCCTACGAACCTGAATTTTTGTATCAGCGATTTGCCTACAATATGCAGCATACCTATCCCAATCGCATCAAAGTTCCCAATAGCCCAGCCCGTACTTCTTGGAAGAATATTAAAAAAGGTTTGACTATTTTATTAAATATCATACTAAGGGTAGGTGTTTTTGGTAATTATCGTAAAACATTCTGGAAAATGGCAAAACCAGCCTTAAAAGCTGGCAATATAGAAAGTTTAATTCATGTTGGACTTGTAGGGCATCATCTCATTAAGTTTGCACAAGAGTGCGATCGAGGAGACGAATCTGCTTCCTTCTATTCACAGAAAGTACGTCAGCAAGTTTCAATTGAAGTGTAATTAATTACTTATAATTCTCAAATTTACCCCACCCTTAGAAAGGCTAGGGTGTACACACAAGTGGGATTTACCCCCCTTAATCCCCCCGTATGGATTGGGGGGAAATTGAATTTCTGTTCCTTCCCCAATCCATCGGGGAGAAATTGAATTATTGAATTTCTGTTCCCTCCCCTTTCCAAGGTCCGGGTTAGGGTGGGGTAAAAACGAAGCTAAAATCTCGATTTGTCAGCTATTTCAGACTTGTGTGTACACCGTAGTTGCCAAGAGGAGGGTTAGGGAGGGGTCTTTTTATTATATATACCAACGAAAATAAATATAACAATCTTTTCTTTTGAGTATCTAAAGTTCTAAAACAAATAAATAGCTTTTGCTAGATTAAAAATCATATAGTCGCTTTTGTTAAGGTCAGCAAATGGGACAAGCAGAAGCATTGTCTGTAACACAGTTACCAAGTTTTTCCATAGTATTAGAAACGGAAAATTTGGCGAATACCGATCTCAACGGTTTTTATAATTCTTTAACTTCTCTTACGAACCAAGACATCTCTTTTACTCATATTCATCAAGTGTTGCTGATAGATAGCGGTGATGTTCCGCCTGCAAAGCTGAAGCAACTGCAAGAAAATTGTCCTTGGATTACAGTTCATCAAGCTCCATCGGAGACCAGTTATTACAAGGCAAAAATGTTAGGTGTAGCAATAGCTACAGGAGATGTAGTTGTCTACTGCGATTCAGACTGTGTTTATGAGAAAAACTGGTTAAGAAACCTCCTTACCCCGTTCACTCAGGACAATAACATCCAAGTTGTAGCAGGAGAAACGACAGTACGCGGTTGGGGACCATACGGAACTGCAATGGCTTTAACCTACATCTTTCCTCAGTACTCCGGGCAAAAAAACTTAACAAAAACCACCCAGTATTTCCTGAATAATGTAGCTTTTCGACGGGATTTTCTCCTAAAATATCCCATTCCTATCGATCTTCCACTTTATCGAGGTAACTGCGTCATTCATGCTCAAAATATACGCTCTAATGGTTATTTTATTTGGAGACAGCCACAAGCTAGAGCAAGCCACGCACCACCAAACGGGTTATATCATTTTTGCTGGCGTTTTCTACTCATTGGTCACGATTATTACTGGCAAAAATATTTGTTAGCACGGGTTAAATCTGAAGAAAACTACCAAGAACCTATCTCTGGATTCAAAGGAAAGTTACAAGTCTTTTTTGACAGAATAGGAAAAATGTTATCACACAACCCACATCACTTAATTTACTTACCCTTTGCAGTTCCAATTGCTCTGACTGCAGTGTTTCTTATTTTTGTGGGTTATCTTTTGACTCACTTGAAACCACAGTATTTGTTGAAATTTACTAATAGCTAGTTCAATACTGCAAGGGATACGATTCATTACTAAACCACTAACCACTGCGACGGGCGCAAAGTATTGCGCCCCTACTAACAACTAACCACTAACCACTAACCACTAACAATTAAACCATCACCTTCAATTCGGAGTTCTCGTCCGCGCCAGTAAACGCGTTGTCCAAATCCACCTATCACCCAAATGATAAAACTAAGTACGTCTCGTAAAAGTATAACCCAAAGCCAACGCAGGAGTTTGGGGCATTTCATACTAAATATAGACACCATCACTTGTAGATAGCGGATGAGTAATGTTGTCAGGCCTAGAGCGATCGCCCAACCAGAAAAGTGAGATAGTAGCAGCAGAGGAATGCAGTAAACAGTACCGTAGCAAAACGCCATAGAGTAGTAAACGAAACCGCGATTGAAACGAATAGTTCTCGCCCAACGCAATTCTCGGTCATATAACTGCTTAATGCTTTCGTTCCCAGTGTCCCAGTCAAGAATATAGTGGGATAGCTCAACTTGATAGCCTGCTAATGCGGCTCTCTTACCCAAGTTGTAATCTGAACCAATGCGGTTTAATTGTAACCCACCAAAACTAGCTAGAGTCGCTTTATGAGTCGCAATGGTAACTCCTACAGCTAACTGAAGACTGCCATCAATAATACGGGCAATTAATAGACTGGGAATAAAGTCAGCACAGCGACCAAGAGAAGCTAAAGCTGCTCCCAGAAACTGAGGTTTATAGCCTATGTAGGCACAGGTGATAACACTGGCTTTCCCGGTAATTAAAGGCGTGGTGACAGTTTGGATATAGTCTTGAGTGACCCTAATGTCACCGTCAGCAAAGATAATCAGTTCATGCTGAGATTGTTCTAATAGGTAACTTAAATTGCTATCCTTGAGATTGACACCACGAGGCTCTAAACCGACAAAGAGCTTCACTCGGTTAGGAAAAGTAGCAGCGAGCTTTTCCAACATGGGAATAGCAGGATCGTTGTTATCAGTAACACCAAAAAGAACTTCATAGGTTGGATAATTTTGAGTGCATAAAGAAGTCCAATTTTCCCATGCTCCTTCATCTAGACCTCGGATGGATACCAAGATAGAAACTGGTGTATGTTTGGCGATCGCAGTTTTTTCCTGGCTAGATGCATCAGATGAAAAAAACTGATAGGTGCATAAAGCACATGCTAGGTAGAAAATAATTGAGCCACCTATCAGTATGACAAACACGATTTCAAAAAGAGTAATCATGTTCAGTAGTAAGTGGTTGGTGGTGAGTGGGTTGGTAGGGGCGCAACACCTTGCGCCCGTACATGGTGAGTGGTTGGTAGTTAATAGTTAGTAGTAATTCCAACTAACAACTAACAACTAACAACTAACAACTAACAACTAACCATTAACTAAAGCTAGCTTCCCATCCCTAAGAGTGCTTTAACGGAACGTCCAATATTATTAGGTTGCATGGCATCCATTGCAGCAGTTGGTTCATAACCACAATGAACCATGCAATCCGCACATTTGGGATTTCCACTCTTGTGACCGTATTGATTCCAATCAGTTTTATCTAACAGTTCTTGAAAAGTCCTATAGTGACCTTCATTGAGAAGGTAGCAAGGCTTTTGCCAACCAAGAACGCTGTAGCTGGGGCTACCCCAAGGGGTACATTCATAGTCTTTTTCACCAATCAGAAAGTCTAAAAATAGGGGATTGTGATTAAAGTTCCAGTTTTTTTGACCTGTCTTATAAGGTGTTAAAATTTCCCGGAAAAGGGCTTGAGTTTGTTCGCGCCTGAGAAAATGGTCTTGATCTGGTGCCCATTCATAGCTATAGCCAGGAGAAATCATCATGCCATCAATACCAAGGTCACTGAGAAAGCCAAAAAACTCTTGCATTTCTTTTGGGTCAGTACCTTCAAAAATTGTGGTATTTGTCGTGACACGGAACCCTTTGGCTTTTGCCGCACGAATTGCTTGAACGGCAATATCAAACACTCCTTTGCGGTCTACACATTTATCGTGTAACTCCCTCATCCCATCTAGATGAATGCTGAAAGTTAAGTATGGGGAAGGTTGAAACTTATCAAGACTTTTTTCTAACAATAAGCCATTCGTACAAAGGTAAATAAACTTTTTGCGTTCTACCAATCCTCGGACAATCTCATCGATTTGAGGATGAAGCAGGGGTTCTCCTCCGGGAATTGAGACAACTGGCGCACCGCACTCGACCACTGCAGCAAAGCATTCTTCAGGAGATAAATGTTGCTTGAGAATCTCTTTAGGATGCTGTATTTTGCCACAACCAGAACAAGCTAAATTACACCGGAATAAGGGTTCCAACATGAGCACCAAAGGGAAGCGCTTGCGTCCCAACAGACGTTGAGTCACCAAGTACTTACCGACTTCCATTGCTTGTTGTAAATGAATTCCCATAAATCTCCTCTACACCATGACACGGACTCAAGCTAAAAACAGTTGACATTTAACAAATCAACTGATTTCATCTGTAACTTTGGCGATTGTTTTGCATTAACCGATAAAAAGCCAGTAAAAAGTTACTAATTTTATGCTACATCAACGTATTTCTGAAGCTCAAACCAATTTACGGCATCTTGTAAAGCAGTTATAATAGGCGACTGAGGCAATCCAAGTTCTCTGACTGCTTTTGAGGCGTCGTAGTACATTGTTTGACGTGCCATGCGAACGCCATCTAAAGGAACAGAAGGAGTTTTGCCTAAAGGAGCAAGCATTTTTTCATCTACCCAAGCAACACTCAGTGGTATCCAGTGGGGTATGGATATTTGAGGGGCGGGTATACCTGTAATTTCGGCAAGCTGTTCCAAGAGGGTTTTGAAAGAAAGGTTTTGGTGACCTAAAATATAGCGATCGCCTGTTTTTCCTTTTTCCAAAGCTAATATGTGTCCCCTTGCAACATCACGCACATCAATAAAATTTAATCCTGTATTTAGGTAGACAGACATCTGTCGTCGGAGAAAGCGCAAAATTATATCTCCCGTAGGAGTCGGTTTGATATCCATCGGACCAATGGGACTACTAGGATTAACTATTACAATGTCTTGACCGGAACGCACTGCAAGATGAGCTTCTTGTTCGGCAACATACTTAGACTTTTTGTAGTAACCAATAAGTTCCTCAAGAGGACTTTGATGGGTTTCATCGGCAATTGTTCCCGATTTATCTACACCAATAGCAGCAACAGAACTGGTGTAGACTGTTCGTTCAATACCTGCTTGACGAGCAGCCGCTAAGATATTGCGCGTTCCCAGAACATTATTTTGGTATAATAAATCTTTGTCAGATTGCCATAACGAATAATGGGCTGCAACATGGAAAAGAACTTGGCAACCTCGAATTTTGCCGTGCAATTCCGAATCGTTCAGATCGCCTCGAACAATTTCTACATCTAAGTTTTTTAAATTGTCTAAATCACTGCTCGATCGCACAAGCGCTCTGACATTATAGCCCTCTTCAAGTAGCAACCTAACTAAATTGGCTCCAACAAAGCCCGTTCCACCAGTTACAAATGCTCGCTTTGTCATCAGATAAAAATCCTTATAACTTATTGTTCGTTCTTTATCTTTGCTCTTTTTTGGTCAAATTATCTGTCGATTGAAAAGCTAAATGTAGTAAAGTAGATACAAGGATACCATTTGTTTCCTACCTCTATACCTATGACTGCAACACTCATTCAAAGTCCTGACAGGGTATTACTGAAGAATATTAGCTGGCAAACGTACCAATCTTTGGTCAAGGACTTTGAACAGCAGCCAGCTATCCGTCTTACCTACGATCGCGGTTTGCTAGAGATTAGAATGCCATTAGATCCGCATGAAATTTACAAAAAACTACTCGGACGTTTAGTTGAAGCGCTGACAGAAGAACTAGGAATTGAAATCCGAAGTTTGGGATCTAGAACCTGCAATCGCGAAGATTTAGAAAAAGGGCTTGAACCCGACCAATGTTACTATATCCAAAACGAACCAGTAGTTTGGGATAAAGAGCAAATCGATCTGACAAAAGACCCACCTCCAGACCTTACTATT
Source organism: Scytonema hofmannii PCC 7110 (assembly GCF_000346485.2). Classification (NCBI taxonomy): domain Bacteria; kingdom Bacillati; phylum Cyanobacteriota; class Cyanophyceae; order Nostocales; family Scytonemataceae; genus Scytonema; species Scytonema hofmannii. Next base: position 5,374,007 of record NZ_KQ976354.1, on the reverse strand, counting down.
GAAGTTGATATTACCAGTAGTTCTATTGACCGACTAGATATCTATCTAAATATAGGCGTACCCGAAGTTTGGCGCTACGATGGTCAATCAATAATAATTTACTGTTTGGAAAATAATCAATACCAACTACGCGAACGTAGTGTTGCTTTCCCATTGTTAGCAATCCAAGACCTTGGAAGGTTTTTGACTCTGAAGAAAATAACTAAAGAAAATGCCCTGATTCGCTCGTTTCGCGAATGGGTGAAGGAAAATATGACGACGAACAGGTTATAATTTAGTATCTAAGATAAAGAGTATTCAGTAATTTTATGACAGGATCGCCAACTGTAGCAAAGCAGTACGTTGAACAACGAAACAAAGGCTATTGGATTGAAGGGACTCGTATTTCTCTAGATTCAGTAGTTTACGAGTTTTTAAACGGTGAGCCTCCTGAAAGTATTGTGCAAAACTTTCCGTTGCTCACCCTAGAACAGATTTATGGTGCTATTACCTTTTATCTTGCTAATCAAGAGTTAATTGACATTTATTTGAAAGAGGCGGAAGAAGAATTTGAGAAATTGCAACAATCGCTTAGAGAAAAAAATCCATCCTTATATCGGAAATTGAACGCTGCTCAAATGCAAAAGTAGAGCAATTTACTAATAAACAAGTGCAAAATTTGAAAATTCCTATTGATACGATTCTCGTTCCTCAAGGGGCTGAATACAAATCTGTTTGCAAAGGATTAAATCGTGTTGCAGTTCCGAAACCAACAGTTTTTCCAATCCCTATGGGTACATTGCCATTAAAAAATTATTTGGAAATCTGGCAAAAATCTGTACGCCTTCATCCAAATTCGCAAGTTTTGCTGATGGGTTTATGTGGAAGTTTATCAACCCAATATAATGTTGGAGACATTGTGGTGTACAAAAGTTGTATTTATTCGGGTTTCAAACAAGATCGAGAATTGCCTCGATCTATCTCTCAACTCTTCTGCGAGCCTGAATTGACAGCAACACTGCAAAATAAATTATCCACTAAAAAAGCTTTTACAGGGATTGGATTAACAAGCGATCGCTTTATCTATTCTGCCAATGAGAAACTGCATCTAGGTCAAGCGTACAATGCCAATGTTGTAGATATGGAAGGATTTGTTGCACTAGAATATTTGAATCAATTGGGTATTTCTGTAGGTATGGTGCGAGTTGTTAGCGATGATGTACGCTATGATATACCGAATCTCACCAATGCGTTGAATTCTGATGGTTCTTTGCGAGCGCTTCCTTTAGCAATGGGATTACTGCGAGAACCAACTGCCGCAACGCGACTAATTTTTAGTTCCATACGAGGACTACAGATACTGCAAGAAGTGATAACTGCTCTGTTTACTATTTAGACTAAATTATACACAACTTTATTCTTTATCAAGTTACTCAATTTCTATTTTAAGCTGCTCGATTTTACTCTTAGTAGTCATAATGTGGCTTCTTCCTCTTCAATTACTATTCCTCTTTTTAGGAGGAGAAGCTTTTGACTACATATAGAACAACTCTTGAGATGTTATGTCAAATAGTCATTATAAACAATGAAGTTTCTCATCATTTGACTATTATTGAAACTCTTGTTGCTGTATATAACGTCTCCAAAGTCTTCCACGAGCGTTTAAAAAACCTTCTGGGCTAACCTCCAAAAGACCACGTTTAATAAGTGATTGAGATATGCCATCTGTATCTTTATGAAATATTTGATCGACTAGAAGTAGCCTGCTCTTCTCATCTTCTGTAAGATGATACCAAATTACTTTAAAATGTCTAAGTAAAGCTTCATAAAAATCTTCTTCATTATTCATGCCAGTACATATATACTGACCAATTACTTTGCCGTAATATGGCCAACCACCGGTTAAATCATAGATTTTTCCTAAATGGAACTTACTAAAATCAATATTATCTTTTAAATCGTATGAGGTTTCAAGTAAACATTGTGTCCACATTTGTTTGAAGCTTTCAAAATTTAGAGGATTTACTGTCAGTGTCGAACTAGTATTATTTAGTTCTGGAGAGCCAATTATGTCACACAATCTATCCCAAGAAATCGCACCTGCAATCACATAGCATAAGGGCTTAAATGCATAATCGTAATGAGGATTCCAACTAGATACTTTTCGTAAAGTTACAAAACCTTGTCCTTCAAAAGTATGACGTATCAAATATTCATACTCATCTATTAGTAGAGCTACACCAACACGATACTCGCTAATTTTTTTCAAATAGTCTTGGAAAATATAATCAATTTCATAATCTTCTACTTGTAATAATTGCTGATAATAGGCTTCCGGAGGTTGATTTTTATTTAAAACTACTTTGTTTAAAGCCAGATCGTTAGGAATTTTATCTTTTTCTTTTGTAGAAACAGCAGCATGAATAAAAGCTAAAAGCCATCGATAAGCACTTGCAAAACCTTTAATATAAGGACTTTCATAAAAATTAATATAAACAGGAACAAGTCCAGACGTTTTACTACTAGATATTTTTGATAAACAGCATTGAAGAAGAGATGTTTTACCGGAACGACGTTCTCCTAAGAGTAATACATTAGTTCCCATTTCTAATTGAATACATAGTTGTTCCAATAATGCTCCAGGCTGATTATGACCAAATAATTGTTGAGGCTTTATTACTTCTCTATCTGGATTAAAACCTGATTTCATTTTTAATTATTTTTTGCAATTTTACTACTTTGATTTCTCGATTTAATTACAAACTCAATGCTATTCTATTTCAATTTATCCAATTCAATATTAATAAATCTGTATTCCATAGCCCACCAACGACGAAATAAATCAACAGTGATCAGATAAGTAGGTTGCCCCTCATCCTCTTTCTCAATTAACACCTCTCGACGACAAAGTTCTTCAATTACTTCTGGTAAACGATGCTCAAACTCTGGTATACCATGGTTATACCAGAGTTGGTGAATAGATGAGTATGCTATATAATTAGGATCCCTTTCACCTCTAGTTAAATCGCATATGGTACTAATCAATCCACGATATTCTTTAGGATCCAGAGTTGGTTCCATGTTATTCATAAATATTCCTCTTGGTAGCACATTAATACCTTTACTCTCTAGTTCTCTTGATTCACCACTCAGATTTTCAATAACAGTTTCAACTTCAGGAATACCCATAATACTTCTTTCTAAATTCATTGCATATAAAGCACAATTTTTACAAATTATTTGAATGAAATAAGGAATTTGATAACTTAATCGAAGAATACGTTCTACAGCATCTTCAGTAAATCGCAACTTATTACCCATAATTTGAATTAAATCTATAGCAGGTTGACGTTCAATAGAACTAATTTGTCTTTCCTTTGTATTAATAAATTGTCCTGTTAAGATGTAATTTGAATCTTTAATAAACTTGCTCACATCATAAGTTCCTGCACAAATAAAGCTAGCTTGTCCATCAATTGCAAAACTTCTCATTGCAGCTAAAAAGCTTGCATCAGTAAGCCCCTTATCCACTAACGAACGAAAGTAGGAAAATTCATCAAATAAGAAAACTGGATAAAAATGCTGAAATTTTAAAGAAGATATTAAAACTTCCCAATCATTATAGCTCATATCCCTCTCTTCTATAAATGGAGATAAAGTATCTAGATTAATTTCCCCAACATTGGCTTTCATTTTCAATTTACTTATCATCACATTTTTTAAAAATTTATTCCACATATCTTTAGAGGTGTTTTGTGCACTAAGCTCGTTCAATTCAACATAAAAACTAATAAATTGATAGTTGCAATCGCCGATTTGTACAGATTTTAAATCAAGGTTATTATTAAGGTAGTGCAGTACTGAGCTTTTTCCTGTTCTTGTTAAGCCAAAAAGAATATAAGTTTTATCTCGTTCTGGAGATTCTAAATGTGTGATTAAATGATTAATCAGTTCTTCTCTTCCTTTAAAGAGTTGTTTACTAGGAAGTTTAGTTTCACTCCAAGGAATATCTTGGTATGATATTCGACTTCCAGAAGCTATTTCTAACGTGAATTCTTGGTTGATAATCTCTAACTCTTGTTGCCTAAAAATAGGCGCTATTTGCACATTTAAATGATAGGATCTATCAAAATTCATAACAAGTTTATCAATGGGAATATCAAGAGAATAATATTGTGATTTTCCCACAGCTATCTCTTGAGATAATGGAATTTCCAATGTTAGCAAAATATCTTGACTATTGTGTTGAATAACTTCAATAGTTAATGTAGCACCATCAGCTGTTCCACGGCCTTCATTTTGTACAATAATTCCTCCTTTAATAGACTCTTTTTCTTGATAAAAAATAGGAGGTTCTAAACGTGCTACTAGTTTAGGATGAATTTCATCACTTAATCGCTTTTTCTCTAACTTTTCAATGGCTAGCTTCCATCGATTTAAAAGCGGTTCAAATCCCACTCTTCCCCAATAAGTAGGATTTTCATATATGAAACGGAGTAAATTCTCTATGTTAATTCGTGCATTATAAATTATAGCTGTACGCTCATCTGACGAACGATTCTGATATGGTAGCAGCATTGTTAATATAACGCTCACACCATTACAAATCTCTTGGTCGGTATCTAACAGTATTCCTTGATAAATAGGACGTCTTTCCCATAAACCTTGTAGTTCACCAAAATTTTTTACAATTAGAAGTATTTGTTGTAATCGATTGAAAAACTCTTGAGTTCTGTCTAATTGTTCGCGACGCTTAATAAATGCTATTCCTAAAACCTCTTTTGGTTTCTGCTCAATATTAAACGTCTCTTGACTCATAGTAGACAAAATTTTATAAGCTCTATCACGCTTATCAGGTTGTGCTAATGATTGCCAAAAGATTCGGGCAGCATCTAGCTCTTTCCACCTGTGCCAAATTTTTTGCCCAGCAGTACCAGAAGAAATTACCATTTCGTAAGCAATATACAATAATTTTTCATCTACGTGTTCAAGGCAAAACGTCATTATTTCACTTAAAGAATACTCAAAAAGTTTGGGAGGCACTGTTTGCTCATGTAAAACAAGTGTAAATGCGACTTGAATAAGTAGATAGTTTTTGAGAGGAATATTAGTAAATTGTGGGCTTACAGTAACCTGAAGTGCCAGTGACTCCAGTGAATAACTGCTAACACTATCGCGTAAGCGACGTAATTTGAGTAGTTCTATATGCCCCGACACTACCAAACGTTGAAACTGCAAAACAATGGTTCCAGCTTTTAAACTTGCATAGCGGTTAAGAGATTCATGAAAATCACCCTCGTTATAAGTTCCTTCTGGTAGTTCATTGTAAGCTTTGGACGCTTCTAGAAAGAGAGGGTAGCGTTCAGCAAACTCAGACCCATGCATTTTTTTTGCCTGTTCCAGTAAACGTTTTGCGTCCCTCTCTTCAGGATGTCCACCACGACGCAAAATTTCTTCATCTCTAAACTCAGCTGATGCTATATCCCTCTGTAGCATTGGACTGACTATATCGGCTTTAGAATCTTCTGGTAAGATTACTTCCTCAACATCATCATATAAAGCATCAGTTTCTGGTGAAATATTCTCTTGTTGAGAAGGAAAATAAATAGCTTGTTCCAACAGGGATAGCTGGCGAAGAGCTACTTGATCCTGTGGATCTTTTTTCAAAAGTTGATTGATAATTTTTTGAGCTTTTTTAAACTTTTTCAAGTATAGATAGTAGATACGTGACAATTGTAGCCCATACTCTCTACGTGCAGCCGATCTCTGCTCAAGACGCATCACCTCTTCATAAATTTCAGCAGCTTCATTCCATCTTTGTTGTGAAGATAAAAACTGTGCCTTTTGAGCTAGTAGTGACAGCTGTTCTTGGGAGGGAAGAACTGAAATTCCTTTTGTCAACCACTCAATTGCTTCATCGAATCTTTCTAAACGATGTAAAGTTGCAGCTATTTCAGCAAATAATCTTTTACTACGATCCCCGTAATTGTATGCTTGCTTATACTGCTCTAATGCTGCTTCTAAATTTCCGCCATCAAAAAATTTTTTTGCTTTTAATAGATTAGTTTGTCCTCTTCTCTTTAGACGAATTGTTTCATTACTATTTGTTTTGTTAATACTATTCTTTACTAGATTTGATACTGGTATTACAACATTTAATGAATTAGTTTTACTTAATTTATTAATTGAATTGTCTTGATTTTTTTCTTCTGAAAATATTAAAAAAAATTTAAATAAATTAATAATTCGCCGTTTCAACAAATTGAAAATAAAATAAATTCTCTTTAGATTAAACCATTTAATTTTTATTTCTTTTTGAAGAGTAACTTGCTGAATACTAGGACATAAAATATTCTTTTCTAAAATATCATTGGCTATCGTAACTAATTTGTTATATCCTGTTTTATCAATAAAATCTTGTATTTCAAAGACTATGGTTTTTCGTTCTGCTTCTCTTAGCTTTAAATGCGAACCAGCTTCTTTATCTAATTGTAGTATTCGAGTGTAAGCATCTGCTACTTCATCTAATTTTTCTTGTTCTTTATAAGCCCGCACTAATAGCCTCCAATAGTTATAATAGTCATTATAAGACTCCTTGATACTTTTATGCATATGTTCAATAAATATATCTATCTGCTCTAATTGAATAGATTCCAAAAAAGCACTATTTAATTCATATAAATTTTCAAATATCCGCCGTGATTTTAAACCATTTTCTAAATCTTGTAAAAAACCAAAACTGCCTGGGCTAATACTTTCTCCAGCGACTGGAATCAGTAATGATTCATGTCCATGAGAAGAAATAAAATGTTTAATCTCACCTAACAATCGATTCAAATTAGGATTATTCTTTCTTGCTATTTTCAACAAAGCCGCATAAGAAGAAGCAGCTTGAGGTATCTCTCCAGCAAGTTCGTAGGCACGTGCTAAAAATAACAGATCTAAAAAACTCCAAGGTTGATACTGTAATATTTTTTTTCTTTGTTCAATAAAATGTACTAACTGTCTGTGCTGAAAAGCTTCAGATAAAGCTTGATAAAGGTCATTGTAGGAACTCATACTTAATAACTATTCTGTTTCGTATTCAAATAATAGATGTTTATCGAAATATGTGCAAAATGGGCACATTAGACATCTCTAGAAATTAATTATGGATGACTTGAAAGTCTTGGTAGGGGAGCAAGGCATTACTCTTATACATCATTTCGGAGATGTCTAGTGTAAAATTTTGTTAAGCAGGCGCGTAGCGCCATCGCAACTAAAGCATAGAACAATCATAAAGAAGTCACAATACAATCACAATAAAACCTTTCTATAGTCAGGGTTTCAAGGATTTGAGTTTATGATGAAAGCTATTCACGGACGCCTCGGTGTCTGTTATGGATAGAAGAAACAAAAATCAGTGCAACATCTATAGATTCCCTCAGCGAGCGTTAGATGAATTTATTGATTCCCTCAGTTGAGGAATGGTATCTGCCACGCCCCCTGGGTAATCGCTTCCGTATTCCTTTTGACGCTCATTGTCAGTTCAGTAACTACAGGAGTCAGTTGTTCAAGTTGTCTCTCAGCACGGTTAATGCGATCTGAGGTTTCCATACTTCAAATTAGGGTTTATCTTTGGCTTTAGCTTTAGTTTATCAAAGGCAGGTTATAAGCTGTGGAACAATGCCAGTTTCTTACAAAACTACAGTATGCTCAGCAGCTTTTCTTCTTCTACGGTGCAAATTTTCTGCTTGAGAGTACACAATATAATTGTCATCCATTGAATACATAGCTGTACACCGCATGGCTTCACCTCAATTTAGTGTCCGAATCCTAACAGAACTGAATGAACGGCTTAACGCTCATGTAAAGCAAGCTAGTACAACGAAACCCAAGGTAATCATTGATGCTTTGGCACATTACCTGGGTTGTGCTGATGATGTGCCGTTGATACGCAGAGTTCTTGAGGTTGAAGATTGGCAGCTTTGGAGGCTGAAGTGAAAAGCCAGTAGTTACTTTCGTCGTTTGCTTGTCTATTGTGTAAAGCATTTAACCTTTATTGAAAAATATAATGCCGACTCGTCAGCAACTTAAACAATTACAAAAAGCTTTAATCACCGCTTTTCCTAACAAATCATCGCTAGAGCGATTGTTATATTTCGAGCTAGAAAAAAATCTAAACGAAATTACTAGAGACAGCGATTTACAAGAAATTGCTTTCAAATTAATACAAACAGCTAATTCTCAAGGATGGCTTCTTAAACTAGTTACTGCTGCATATAATGAAAATCCAGGAAACTCAACCTTGCAAATGATCGCTATTGAATTACAGACATCGGAAATACTTTCGTTGGAAGCGCCTCCTGTTCTCTCGCATAATATCACCCTAGAATTAAATCAAAAGCAACAGAAAATTTTAGTTTTAGCAGCAATTCCCAACGGATTACGTTTAGATAAAGAAACTCGGGAAATAGAAGAAGCTATAAAACGGGGCGTGAAACGAGATTCATTTGAAATTAAGATTATAACCGCTGTACAACCAAGAGATATTCGTCGTGCGATCGCAGAAGAAAAACCATCTATTGTGCATTTTTGTGGACACGGCTTAGAAGATGGCAGTCTGCTTTTAGAGGATGAGGTTGGAAACTATAAACGTGTATTGCCTAGAGGATTAGTATCACTATTTAAGCTGCACGCTAATTCTGTGAAATGTTTACTACTTAATACCTGTTATTCTTCTCTTGCGGCAGAGGCAATTAGCCAATGTATTTATTATGTAATTGGTATGAATCAGCCGATTCGAGATAAAGCAGCAATTGTATTTGCTCAAGGATTTTATGATGGATTAGGTTATGACAATGTAAATAATCAGCAAGTTATTCAAAGAGCTTATGATGAAGGTATAGTTGCTATTGAACTAGAAAACCTTCAGATGCAATTCATTCCAGTTTTATGGGAAAACGGTACACAGAAATCAGAACCAACAGAAGAGAGAGAAGTCTCTACACTGTCTCCTACCTTAGGAAATCAGTTCAACAGGCAAACAAATTTTGAAGAAATCATTGAAAATCGAGATGATGACTTAAGTAGTGATTGCGGTGTAGCTTACACCAAACTAAGAAATTTCCTGAAAGCAGAACAGTGGTTTGAGGCAGATAAAGAAACTCTCGCTGTCATGCTTAAAGGAGCTAGTAGAGAACAAGAAGGTTGGCTATCTGCCAAATCTATCGAAAACTTTCCCTGCATCGATTTACGTACTATTGACCAACTTTGGGTGAAATATAGTAATAGGCACTTTGGCTTTAGTGTGCAAAAGCGCATTTGGGAAAGCGTTGGTCAAGACTACGGAAAGTTTGGCGATCGCGTAAAATGGAGAGAGATGGAAGAGTGGCTTCTTTATTCAAAAGTAACTTTTAACACTACAGCATCCCAGAGAGGGCATCTCCCAGCTCAGCTGTACTTTTTGGTTTCTTGTCAGGAGGCTACTCTTCTCTCGCGCTCACTCTTCTCTCGCGTCAAGACTTGTGAAGTTTAACTTGTAAATTGACTCAGATCGACGAATTTGTAAAGTAAATCTTAAATCACCAAACTGTATAGGAGCATCCAATTTGTCAAAAATACTACAGGTATTGCAAGAAGCAACAACTACTTTGTTTTGGGACGCTTGTTTGACTCTGCAGGCGGTTTCATCATGCCAGATACAAACCTCAAAGCACCCGATGTCTCCTTTGTTCGCGCCTCTCGCCTTCTCCAAAGTCCTCGTTACTTTGGACAGCTTGTTCCAGATTTAGTAGTTGAAATTAAGTCTCAAAGCGACAGAATAAACACTTTAGAAAAAAAGGTGAAAAAGTTCCTAGAATTAGGAGCCATTGTCGGACTTCTTATTGACCCCGATGAATCAACTGTAACCGTTTATCGCCCTACAGGTAAACCAATGGTATTAGGTAGTGAAGAGATATTAACCATTCCAGAACTTTTCCCTGGTTGGGAATTGCCTATTTCTGAATTATGGCCTCCTATCTTTACCGAATCGGAAACACAAATTTAGTAAAAAAATTTTCTTAGCTATCTATTTTAGACAAGTTGGAACAACAATTGTGCTTGCGATCGCTATTCCTAAACCTTGCCATTTGTACAAACCCGCAGACACACCAGATACGGCACTCTCCTACTCAAAACTCAGGGAATATAGAAATCGTTAGATCCCCGACTTCTTTAAGAAGTCGGGGATCTGAATGCTATGAAGTTTCACAAATTCAATAGGGCCATACCACAAGAAAATCATAATGTCTGTACGATCGCGCTATTTGGGACACAGGATTAGAAAGATTACAAAACCTAACACTTTTGCCTTGCTAACCGGAACAAAATTCTTACAAGGTGAATCTGTAATAACAGCAATAACATAAAAAATAAAAAATACCGAACAACCTGCATAAAACTACAGTGTCAAACATAATCCTTTTGGGAACTGTTACAAAATAATATGAAAAAGCAAGTTTTGAGTTTATTTCTGACATTACCAACAGTATTACTAAGTACTCCTGGCTTGGCAGATACTACAGTCACCACCCCAGTAAAATTTGAGAATCAAAAGGGAGTGCAGTCTAGCACTTTAGAATCCGTATCCGCACCAGGATTGAGAGTTCCTGGTAAAGTAAATACCATCAACACATTAGGAGCCACGTTTCTAGGAGACGATCAAAATCCGGGACCGAATGGTGTGAAACCAAAACCGGGTAAACCTCCTCGTCCCCCTCGTCGAGATTCTGATGAGTTCATTCAAAAACCTATTGGAGATGCAATCAGATTACAGCAAGGTTTTTAATTTAACTTGCAATATCTGAACACAAAGACTGCTCTTCGGGGCTAACGTGACTGTTATTCTGAAGGTAATCTTGTAATCTACGGCAACTGCGAACCAACAAATGACTTAAATTTGTAGTTTGTAGTTCCGTGCTTTCGAGATACCATAGTTTTGCTGTACCATCAAAGCTGGCAGAGGCAAGCATCATACCATTAGGACTAAAACTTACACTTAAGATAGCATCACTGTGTCCCTTAAGAGTTTTGAGTTCTCTGCCATCAAAACTCCAAAGTTTCACTGTTTTGTCGCTGCTACCTGAAGCAAGAACAAAATTTTCTTCTGAATTATCTCCCAATCCTCTCCTACTTTCTTGTAGATGGAGTGTTTTGCCATTGGGACGAAAACTAAGACTCCAAACTGAATCCGTATGACCTTTAAGCGTTTTGATTAAACTACCATCGCTCACTTTCCAAAGTTTAATGGTTTTATCCGAACTAGCCGAAGCAAGAACTTTACCATCAAGGCTAAAACCGACAGCATTGACTGAGTTAGTGTGTCCTCGCAGAATTCGGAGTAACTTACTGTCGCTGACTCTCCGAAGTTCGATCGCATTATCCCTACCAGCTGATGCTAAAAGATGACCATCAGGGCTAAAACTGACACTCAAAACTTCACCAGTGTGTGTAGCAAAAGTTTTCAGGAGAGAGCGATCGCGCATTCGCCATATTTTAATAGTTTTATCCGCACTAGCACTTGCCAAAAATTGACCATCAGGGCTGAAACTCACACTATTAACTTCCCTGTCATGTCCTTGCAGAGTTTGAATCATATAGCCATCACGACTCCGCCAAAGTTTAACCCAGCCTTCCTGACCGGCTGAGGCAAAAGTTTTGCCATCAAAACTAAAACTCACACTATTAACACCAGCAAAATGTCCTAAATTAGAAACACTATATCCCTGTAAGGTTTGGCGTAAAGCCCCATCAGAAGTTCGCCACAATTTGATAGTCGTGTCCTCACTAGCAGTTGCTAATAGATTTCCTTGAGGATTGAAATTGACAGCATATACCTTCGACTGATGTCCCAGAAGAGTTTTTACTAGAGTATTACTGCGTCGCCAAAGCCTGACAGTTTTATCAGCACCAGCTGAAACTAATGTCTGACTGTCAGGGCTAAAACTGACGCTCTGGACAGCAATGCTATGTCCCAGTAAGGTTTCAAGCAAAGTCCCATCACTGGGGTTCCAAAGTTTGATAGTACTATCAGTACCAGTTGAGGCTAAAGTTTGACCGTCAGGGCTAAAGTTAACACTCAAAACTTGGGTACTATGTGCTGCAATATTTCTCATCAAAGTACCATCTTTGCGCCAAAGTTTAACAGTGCGATCGGCACTAGCCGAAGCTAGAGTTTGGCTATCGGGACTGAAAGCAACACTGACAATATCAGCACTATGTCCTTGCAGAGTTTTTAACAAGCGATTATCGCTCGTTCTCCAAATTTTAACAGTCTTATCTCCACTGCCAGTTGCTAAGAGTTGACCATCTGGACTAAAACTAACACTATTGACTAAAGCCGTATGCCCTTGTAGAGTTTTCAGCAAATGACCATCACTGATTCTCCACAGTTTAACAGTTTTATCAGCACTAGCTGAGGCAAGTACATTACCTTGAGGCGACCAAGATAAGCTCATGGCTTCAGCTGTATGACCTTTGAGGGTTTTCAGTAAAGCTCCATCACTCGCTCTCCACAACTTCACAGTTTTGTCAAAACTAGCTGAAGCAATGATTTGACCGTTAGGACTAAAGCGAACACTTCTTACAGTATCACTATGCCCTTTTAAAGTTTTCAGTAACAAACCATCACGACGCCAGAGATTTACTGTTTTGTCGTTACTAGCAGAAGCAATAAATTTGCCATCAAAACTGAAACTTACGCTGAAAACTTCAGCACTATGTCCTTCAAAACGGTTCAGTTCTTGAGTGTTAGAAATCGCTTTTTGTAGCGCACTAACTGTTTCAAAATTCAAATTGGCTGGCGCACCAATCGTATTCTTTAACTGTTTCCCTGCTTTAACAACAGCAATTAACGCCTCCAATTGCTGATGTGATAGAAGATTAGCTTTATATGAAGAATTCAAGGCTTGAATTTCTCTCAACTGAGCTTCTCGTCGCTGCAAATAAGCTAAACCTCCAAGAGTACAAGCCGCGACTCCCAACACGCTCAGTGCAACAACAGCCCTTTGTGCTTGTCGCAGTCTTCTTTTTTCTTGTAGTTGCTGCTGTTTCCTTTGTACCAAACAAGCTTCAATAAATCTTTGAACATCAGCAGAGAGTTCATTGGTGTACTTAATGTAAATATCTTCTGCTTCTGCTAACCGCACACCCTGTAACAAGAAATCAGATTGGCGATCGCTTTGCAGCCATAATTGAGAAGCTTGTTCAATTTGCCTTTGTTTTCGCAAGCGTTCCCGATTTTCCTCCAACCACCACCGTAAAGTTGACCAATGACGAATCAAGATTTCATGAGCAACCTCTACTGTCACCGTGTTTGAGGAATATAAGGGAGAAGAAGACTCTTCCACCTCACCCCTAGCACCACCTGTAACTGCATTCTCCTCCAAATTCACGACCACAAGCTTAGCATCTGTCAAAACTTTGAGAGTTCTTTCTACCAACTCCGTAGAATATTTCTTCACCATTAATTCTGACTTATGTATTCGTCGCCGAGTGTCTTCTGTACCCTCTCCTAACTGAGTCAAAGATAAAAAAATCCACTTAGCACATTCTTGAGCTTTAGCATCTAAACTTTCGTAAACAGCTTGACACGATCGCTGTAATGCTCCTTGAATTCCCCCTAACTTCTCTTGATATGCTTGTAAAGTCAACTCACCTTTAACGCGATGTTGCCATAACTGTTCTAAAACAAATTCCAATAAAGGTAAATCTCCTGATGAATTATCCAACTCCCGCAGCAAAACTTCTACCAATTCTGGTTCAACTTTTAACCCAACTTGTTGGGCTGGATTGAGAATGACGCGTCGATAGTCATCCAAACTCAGCCCGGATGGAACCAATACACTCGACTCTTGCAAAACCTTTGCCAGTTCCGGTATCTCCAAACAAGGAGTGATAAAATCAGCTCGCAAAGTCACAATTAATTTAAATCGGTCAGAAGCATATTTCACCGCACCCAACACAAGTTCTAAAAACTTTTCCCTGTCTAAAGTTGGCGCAAGAGTAAATAATTCCTCAAATTGATCGATCGCCAAAACCACCATGGGTTCCGAGCGGCTACGCATCCAGTAAACAAAACTTTCTACTCCTTGATACAGTATCCCCTCAAGTAAAGAGGATGAAGAAGATGAAAAACCTTGTCCCATACATAAGGCTAAAGTTTCAAGAGGACGAGATCCCGGACGAACTGTTCCAATCCACCAGCGATCGCTATTGGGTATTTGTTTACCCAAGCGCAGGGTTGGAATTAAACCCGCTTGTACAACTGAAGATTTGCCACTCCCAGAAGCACCCACTACAGTCAGAAAGGAGGAATTTGTCAGTTGGTGAAGGAGTTCCTGGATTAAGGTCTCTCTGCCGTAAAAATACTGAGCATCTTCTTCATAAAACGCACTTAAACCCATGTAAGGGCAAACTCCCAAATCTAATCCTGTAGTTTGTTCTCCTCTTTCCGTTTTTGATCGTAAGATTTCTATAATACCTTGTGTACCAGAGAGCCAAACATAAAGAGGTATACTGCTACCTGCTAGAGAAATTTGCACTTTTGCGATCGCGCCTGCAGCAGACAATCCATCCGATAAAGAAGCTGTCATCAAAGTAGAGAGAAAAGTTTGAGCAAATTTTTCTGGTTCGGAAATTTTGGAAGTACAAGCAATCAAACATTGTCCTTGTTGAGAGTCAACCAGCAAATCTTCTACCCAATTTTGTAAAGAGACAAATTGTGATGTTTGTGCGGGACAATCCAGTATAATAATTTGCTTAGCTTTACACTCACGTAACTGTTGCTTTAACCACGAACGCTTAATGCGGATATCTTCTCCCAAGACCAAACCTTCCCAAGATTCAGTTTCCTCAATTTGTCCCCGCAAATACAACAAAATTGTTTCTGCTTCTAAAGAGTGCAAACAACTCGATATTGCTTCTCTCACAACATCTGCAGATACCTTTGCTGCTGGTAAATATTCTAGTTCAAAACCTCCAGTACTCCCCAAAAACTTACTAATTTCTAACGTTGTCTTGTGACTCGATAAACCCCCAACAATCACACCCAAGCGGGAATGAGTTTTTGAAAGAACTGTTTCTAAAGTTTTCCCCAAAATCAGTTCTCCAACACCTTCCACAATTCGCTTTGGAGTTTGCAAAGGATATTCTTGAAACAGTTGAGTGTCTCCTTTCCCACGTTTCTGTTGATTAATCAAGCGCAATTGCTGATTCGTTTTATCAATATACTGTAAAGTTTGATGGTAAACATATCGATACAAACCATCCACAGAAATAATCCCTTGAGAATCTGCTGCTTCTCCCTGCAATCCACGGATTAAAAAATAAGTAAATACACCATGACCCAGTTCTGGAAATTCCCACGACTGCTGGTTAGTATCGCAAGAAAGCAAGGCATAAAATCCCTGACTTTTAGCAGCCACTTCCTGCAAAACTTTTACAAATTGTGATGTCGGATTGGGTAAAGTTTCTGCTGTATTTGTTCCTCTCAGAGTCATACCACCACTATGACAAGCATCCAGCCACACAACTTGATTTTGTGCTGCACATTGAGTCAGTCTTTTTAAGATTTCTGTTAAAGATAAAGCCGTACCGAGCAAATCATCTTTTCGAGTATCCGCCAAACAGAGAAATCCTTGATGAGAGTTTTGTTCTATCATTCCGTGTCCGGAAAAATAGAACAAAACGGTATCAAGAGGTTTAGCTACAGCAGTTATTTGCTGGAGATTGGCAAGAATATTATCTAGCGAAGGCAATTGCTCGGCAAAATCGTGATAAATTTTTACTTCTCGATCTGGAAATTCTATTGTGGCTTTGGTTAAAGCTTCTGCTAAAAATTGGCAATCTACTGCTGAATAGCGCAAATTTGGAAGTCTTTCATCTTGGTATTGATTAACTCCCACCAACATTAACCATAGCTTTGCTGTTGGTGAATGTTTGGCTGAATTTGAGCGACTGGTTGCAATACCCAATGGACACATTTTTTTACTAAATTTAGATATTATTTATATTTCATAAACTTCGTGCTCTTTGTGTCTTTGCGGTTAAAAAATTTTTTTGAACCACAAAGACGCAAAGAGCGCGAAGGTAAGATGTCAAAGAATCTAATAGAATTGTTATATCATGTTCTAATCTCTCTCATCGTCCACAATTATTTAATAGGGTCGAGTAAAAGAGGAAAACCAATTTTTTCTGCTTGTAAAGAAAGTCTTAACAAGAAGTGTATAATACCACCTGCACCAATCATAAGATCCGCAGTGGGCTGATAGAGATTTTCGACTAACCAGGTGATGGAACTTCGATCCGTTTCTTGTCGAAGAGCAATCAGAGTCTTGGCTATGTTTTCTGCTCTCTCAAGCCACTGGCGATCGCCAAGAATTCTGGCTGCTTCTAAATAAATCTCACCCAGTCCACTTAAACCATGACATTGGCTGAGATTTCGGTGTCTCATGTCTATTGGATGGGCTTGAAGAGCGTGAATTGCAATTTCAGCATAAGCATCGTTTTTTGTGTGTTCGTACAATCTTAAAAAGGTCAAAGCAATACCTGGTGAACCGTGACACCACCACTTCCATTTATCTTTTTGAGTATCACTTACGTACCATTCAAGACCTTGCTGGTCTTGAGTTAAATGAGCTTGCTCGAACAACCAATCTGCTCCTGTTTGCCATGCTTTTTCTGCAGCACTGCTGTCAAAACGATATGCGTATTCAGATAAAAAATAAACAATCCCACTAACACCATGTGCAAATCCTGTTAATATCTGACCTGACATATTCTCTACACCAGGAGGTGTTTCCCAGGAACCATCATCTTTTTGGGTATTGATGAGATAATTTGCACAACGATGGACAAGACCCAAGAGTGTTGCATCTTGCAACCGATCTGCACAATAGAGTACTGCAACTCCCTGACCTGCTGCGCCATGAGTGATGTCAGACCAATCAAGTTTGCCAGAAAGCGCTTGCATCAAAAAAGCATCAATTTGGCGATCGCGTTGAATCAGTCCGCTAGAGATAGCTTCGGCTATGGCGACAGCAACACCCGCTTCACCAAAATGCAATCCTGGTAATTGTTTATCGGGTGTGGTGTCATCCCAGAGCAACCACTGTATCGCCTTTTGAACGCGATCGCGCACTGCTTCTGTGTCGTAACCAAATCGAGCTAATCGACTTAACAAATAAACAACTCCTGCTACACCGGTATTTGCACTGCGACGAACTTCATAAAACCGCACTGCTTTGATATCTTGATGCAGCATATTGTTAACAGATGAAGACAGCCACAAACCTGTGGTGCGATCGCTGATAACAGCATCTAGGAGACCTTGCTGTCCTTTAACTATGAAGTCATTTATCTGACTTCTAATCGATAAACTTGCAAAATCCTGAGTGTTAATACAGCTGATTAATCCAGCTTTACTTTCTAAAACTGTCATTTTAATCTGTTGTAAATCTGGTCTTTCTATAGCATTACATTTTACACATTGTGCTGCTATTTCCACTAACTCAATAGGCACATCATGAGTTAACTCTAACCACTGATTAACTCTATTTTGTTCATTAGCAAAAAGAAGCAGGTGTGGAGGTAGTCCAGTTAAAAGTAAAATTATGAGACAACCTATAGCGTATATATCATCCGTAAAAGCTGGTGGTTCTCCAGCCTCTTGTTCGGGGGACATAAAACCTGGAGTTCCCAAAATAAAAGCTGGAGTGTTATCTTTTATATTATGTGCCAGTTCTAAATCTAGCAAATAAACTTTTTCATCAGCACCAATCCAAATATTGGCTCCTGTTAAATCGCGATGAACGTATCCAGCACCGTGCAATGCTTGAACAGCAGAAATTAATTTCTCTAGATAAGACAGTAATTGAGTTTTTGCACTCAGAGACAAACTACGCCATGAACGATTGGTTAAAGAAGAACTTACCAATGAATCCAGACTTTGACCTTCAATATATTCAATAGGTAGATAACCATCACCTTTGACCTCGAAATAAGGATCGACTTTGGGAATCGGAACTAAACCATAAAGAAAATTGTGTAAACTTTCTTGACGTTGCAAACGCGTCCGGATATCCCGCCCGTACTCATCTGAAACACAATGCTGTCGTCCCTGCTTAATGATTTTGATACTAACGTTTTCTTGACTCCGCAAATCGATACCGCGAAATACCGCTCCTTTAGGATGCTGTTTAATAACTTCCAAAAATAAATAGCCCGGTCCAAAGAGTTTGTCAGATTCATGGGATAACGGAGATTCTCCTGTTAGAACCAAACTGTGATATGGTTCTGATGAGATGAAAAAATCCGTAAATGGATTGGCAACGTCATGAGGAGGAACAAACGGTACGCTATAAGAATCCTTCTCTAAAGAGCCGTTTGAGGTATATATTGCTGATACACTCAATCCCAAACGGTCTTGACTTTGAATAGAGTTAAAACTGCCGTATCTCGTATAAACAACATCACCAAGCCGGAGATCCGTGACAATAACTGGACCGGAAAAATATTGAGTGATCTCTACCAAAGTTTCAGCTAAAAATCTAGCTTCATAATTTGACCTGGGATAAACAGTAATAAACTTACCAATTTGAGTTGAACCTAAATTTCCTTCATTAAGTTCATATAAAATACTCATATCAAGAGCGACTTTAAAGACACATTGGTGTTTTTTTAAGAAGGGAACAACTCTTGCAAGAAGGTTAGCTGCTTCTATAGGAATAGATGAAATATGTAGTTTCCAACCTTGAACTTGGTTGGTTTCGCCAACCATAACCCATGGAAAGGATGTTTTAGCCTTAAGACCAAAAGATGTGATAATATCATAATAATTTCTATCAAAATCAATCAACTCTTGTTGAAAATATGAATTTTTTTTCAGCAAAGCATTGCCAAACATTTAAAATTTTCTCCATTGTAATTAACAAATTTTTATAGCAAAAACTAGAGATTGTATAGCTACCATATCCCCGACTTCTGCGAAGTCGGGGATCTAAATCAACTTAAATGTGGTAAACTACTAGCGATTGTTGATACCTTTAGCAGGTATATTAATTCGATTAAATCCGCCAGATGGTAAATTGCGTATGGGATCTAGTCTTTCCGCTTGACCGGGTTTACCAATCTTCGTAACACAGCAACCCGTGCAAACACAACCACTTGCGGCTTCTGAGAGACCGCCCGTAGCAATTTCTTCAGGAATGAGTTTAGCTAATGCAGCCTTAGTCGCTGGATCGAGATAATTGATATTAGCAAGCGCCTGCTCTGGATTGGAAGTCAGAGCGCGGAAAAATACGGGGTCATTTTTTGCTTGCTGTAAAAGTTTGGCAACTCCAGGATGAGTTAGATTAGAGCTTGGTTTTTTGATTTCAAGGTTTCCCTGGGGTTTTGACAATGTAGGTTGGAAAACGGGTTGTGCGATCGCGCTACCAAAAGTAGATAGGAAAACTGTAGGAGCAGTTACAATCAAACCAAGAATAAAACGAGTAGAAAAAGTCCTTGGAAATTGCATAATTTAGAAATCCTTGTAGTTGTTAATTTGGTTGTGGGTTTTAACCCCTTCACTCGTTCTATAGATCTGCTTGCGTAGTTTTATGCACCCTTGAAACAACACTCTTGAACTTTTTTCCACTTTTTTGGAATTTGCTGACGATCGCTTCCCTGTTTGGGTCACAGTTCCCAAGTTACGCCGCAGTATGCAAAATGCCATACAGCAGTTAGCCCTTCCCGAAAACTATGACCGAGAAATTCTGAGATTTCAATCGCCGTTACTGTTTGAGGTATCCATCTTCTATATGGGCAATTCCATCAGCCAAGTCCAAAATTCGGGGATCGTGAGTTACAATCAAAACCGTGCAGCCTTGTTCTTTTGCCAGTCCGCTTAGTAACTCCATCACCACATGTCCGCTATGAGAATCTAAAGCAGCTGTTGGCTCATCTGCCATAATTAACTGTGGATGACCGGTTAAAGCACGTGCGATCGCCACCCGTTGTTTTTGCCCTCCAGACAAATCGCGGGGAAGTTGCTTTGCTTTATCTCCCAATCCCACAAGTTCCAGCATCGTTTGAGCTTGCGTGCGCGCTTGCTTTCCTCGAAACCCTTTTACATTCAAAGCTGCTTCCACATTTTCAAGCGCTGTTAGTGCGGGGAACAAGTTGAAATCTTGAAAAATAAAACCAATGTTCTCTCTTCTAAAGCGTGATAACTGAGTTCGAGACATTTTGGTAATCTCTTGCCCAAGTAGGTATACCCTACCAAATGTTGGCGTTAACAACCCTGCTAAAATCGATAGTAATGTCGTTTTGCCAGAGCCAGAGGGTCCCATCAAAATTTCTATATCACCTTTTTTAATTTCCCAGTTAATTCCTTTAAGAATTTGAAAATTATCTTGCTTGGATTGAATAGTCATTTCCACGCCTTCAGCAGCGATCGCCGCTACTGAAGGAGTATAGTTTTGATATCTATTATTCGTTAACTCATCAGAGTTCAATTTAAATTCAGCCATTTTCTCCTATTATTAGCATATTATACATATCAACTTTTTCTTGAAAAATTGTTTTGTGCGTTAAATTGCTGACACAATCGCTCCTTAATATTTTGTAGCAAACACCACAATATTTTGTGTAGGTCGAACTACGGCAAGAAAGCTATCCTTTGAATACAATGGCTGGATCTACGCGAGTCACCTTTTGAATGGCAAAGATAGCCGAACAGACACACATCAAAGCTGTAATACCTAGAACAACAGCTGCTGATGTTGGTGTAATGAGAATCACTATTCCCTGAGACGTTGCTGTCCAAGCTGCTACCCCCAGGCAAACAGCCATACCCGGTATGTAACCTATAATTGCCATCCAAAGTCCTTGCTCAATAATGACACTATATATAAACCAATCAGACGCTCCCATGGCTTTAAGCGTTCCAAACTCTTTGATATGATCTGAGACAGAGGCATAAAGAATTTGGCTCACAACCACCGATCCCACAACAATCCCAACGACAGCACCAATACCGAGAACAAATCCAATTCCAGATCGTTCTTGCCAGTAACTTTGTGTGACTTCAGCCATCGCCTCACGAGTATAAGCACGGGTATCCGGCAAAGTCTCTTCCAACTTCCGCTTGAGTTGTTCTATGTTTTGACCCGGTTTTGCTCGAATCAAAATAAAGCTAATCGGATCTGTGGATGCTAGCTGTTTGGGAACCGAACCAATGTCACTTATAGGAGCTTTCTGTGAACTGTAATTAGCATAGGTGTTCGCGCTTTCTAAAGAGGTGAACATTAAAGTCCCAAAAACAATTGATTGAGTTCCTTCCGTAAATCCTACCAACTTTGCTGGTATATCATTAATTTCTCCGACCTCACCCAATTTTTGTAAATTAAGGGATTTTAAACTCGTTTGGTCGATGATAAACCTGTAGGGTTCCTTGAGATCGCTAAAACTTCCATTGATAATATTTGAGGTAGGAAACAACATTCCTCCCGATACTGCACCAACCATTGTAATCGAGCTGATTTTGTCTGATTCTTGTTCGTGCCATAACCCACCACGAATGATAACTCCTTCTGCTTGGGTTACACCTGCTACTTGACGAGCTTTTGCCAGTTGCTCGTAATTTATCGGTGTAGTTAGCCCTATATGCTGCATATTTTTGGAAGTTACCCAAATATCAGCACGAGATTGAGAAATCAACTGGGAAGAGGATTGGGAAAAGCCGTATTGCAGACCCGTTTGAATTGTGACTAAACTAACGGCAAACATGATTCCTGCTTGCGCTACAAGAAAGCGAGGAATATCTTCAAGTAAATTTTTACGAGCGATAGAAGTCATAAAATTTGGTTGGTGGTTAGTGGATAGTGGTTAGTGGATAGTGGTTAGTGGATAGTGGTTAGTAGTTAACAACTAACAACCAACAACTAACAACTAACAACTAACAACTAACCTAAAGTTTCAGAATATACTCGTCCTTTCCAGGCTCCTCCGCGCTTTTGCCAATGACGCAATGCAGAATCTAATGTCATCAGCGTGTAAAGGAATGCGATCGCACTTAAGCAAAATGCGAATAAAGGGGAACAACTATAAAATTTCACTGTGGGGAAGTAGGCGTAAGACATCAAAAGCCAACCAAATAAACCCACAATCGCTACAATCCAGTTTCCGGCGATCGCTCCGGTAATTGCACATAGAGGTGGCACCATGTAAACAAGTATCATCCCGAATAGAGTGACTATTAACATCCCTAAAGAATAATGTAGCTGTGTAAAAGCAGTTCGGGCTACCATATTCCAAATTGTTTCTAGGGATGTATAAGGTCGCAAGCTGTAGGTTGAGTGAGTTAGCCCCAGCCAAATTCGACCTTTTTTGGGGGGAGTGGTGAGTGGGGAGTGGTGAGTAGGGGAAGACATTTGGGGGGGAGTCGTGAGTGGGGAGTGGTGAGTAGGGGAAGACAAAATAGAATGTTCTCCCTTGTCCCCAATCCCCAGTCTTCTCTTCTTCACCGCTTGCGCTAGGGTACAATCATCAATGAGTGCAGTCCGAATGCTCTCAATACCGCCAATTTCGTTTAAAGCTTCACGGCTTATCAAGATACATCCACCCGCCGCAGCTGCTGTGGGTTTCGTGGGATCGTTAACCCAAGGGAAGGGATAAAGTTTTTGAAAGAAAAAGACAAAGGCTGGAATGAGTAGTTTTTCCCAAAAATGCTCGCACCTCAGCTTTACCATCAGGGAAACAAGCTCTAAATTTTCTTGTTGTGCTTTTACAACTAAAGAACGGACATTCAACGCATCGTGTTCAATATCGGCGTCGCTGAGAAGAAAATAATCTGGTGGCTCCTTGAGAGTTTGAGTATACTGAATACCTTGGTGTAGCGCCCACAACTTACCCGTCCAACCGGAAGGCAGTGGTTCTGCACTCAAAACTTTCAATTGGTCAGATTTGTTGAGTTCTTGGGCAATGTTAAAAGCAACACTAGCTGTCCCATCTGTACTTCCATCGTCTACCAAAACAAAAGAGAGAGAACCAGGATAATCTTGGGTGAGGAGCGATCGCAAAGAGATTGGTAGTACGTCGGCTTCATTTCTTGCAGGTACAACAACACACACACTGGGGAACATGGGTAAATCTGTTTCCTGTCTTGTAAATTGTTGATTGCACCGCCAAAACTGACCCCAAAAACTTACGAGTACAATCCAAATTGTTAAGGAGAGAACCGAAAGCCACAATCCAATTTCAATGCTCATCGTATTTTCATATTTCTACACAAAAAACACATTACAATGCAACTCATGGTAGGAAAAGAATTTTTCTACGTGTTATCAGTGTGTGGAGTTTGTGAGGACAAGCGGAAAACTATGCAAATACAGGACAAACAGACAGTTTCCCGTATACAATTCGCGATCGCATCTAATCAGAATTATCTTCTTTCGCTTCAATATCCGGATGGTTATTGGTGGGCTGAGCTAGAATCAAATGTTACAATAACAGCCGAAGTTGTCCTTCTCCATAAAATTTGGGGAACGGACAGCGAAAGACCTTTACACAAAGTTGAAGCGTATCTGCGTGCTCAACAACGAGACCACGGAGGCTGGGAACTTTTTTACGGAGATGGAGGGGAACTCAGTACCTCAGTTGAAGCATATATGGCACTGAAGTTGCTTGGTGTTTCAGAGACAGATCCGGGGATGGTGAAAGCGCGGAAGTTTATCTTGGAGCGTGGTGGTATCAGCCGAACTCGTATTTTTACGAAGCTACACCTAGCTTTGATAGGATGCTACGACTGGCGGGGTATTCCTTCGCTACCACCTTGGGTGATGTTATTACCCTCAAATTTTTTATTTAATATCTACGAGATGTCTAGCTGGGCTAGGTCAAGTACTGTCCCACTACTGATTGTTTGCGATCGCAAACCAGTGTTTGTCACTAACCCAGCTATCACCTTAGACGAACTTTATACTGAAGGTGTCGAGGGAGCCAAATTTGAGTTACCCCGTCAAGGTGATTGGACGGATGTATTCATTATACTTGACAATGCTTTTAAATTAGCAGAAAACTTGAATTTAGTGCCTTTCCGCGAAGAAGGTATTCAGGCTGCAGAGCGATGGATATTAGAGCGACAAGAAGCAACAGGTGATTGGGGTGGTATTATTCCTGCTATGCTCAATTCACTACTCGCTTTACGGGCTTTGGGTTACGATGCAGCAGACCCCATTGTCGAAAGAGGATTGCGAGCCGTTGACAATTTTGTCATTGAAACAGAGAATACCTACACAGTACAACCTTGTATTTCCCCTGTTTGGGATACCGCTTGGGTGATGCGATCGCTTGTTGCTTCAGGATTAGCACCAGATCGCCCTGCTCTTGTGAGAGCAGGAGAATGGTTGTTAAACAAGCAAATTCTGGATTATGGTGATTGGTCGGTGAAAAATCGCCAAGGCAAACCAGGAGCATGGGCATTTGAATTTGATAATAGCTTTTATCCCGATGTAGACGATACAGCCGTCGTAGTCATGGCGTTGGATGTGGTAAAACTTCCCAACGAAAAATTGAAACAAGCAGCAATGACTCGTGCTGTTAACTGGATTGCTTCCATGCAATGTCGGGCTGGTGGTTGGGCTGCTTTCGATCTGGATAACGACCAAGATTGGATCAACCTCATTCCCTATGGGGATCTCAAAGCCATGATCGATCCAAATACCGCAGATGTTACAGCCAGGGTGTTAGAAATGCTTGGTGGCTGTAACCTGTTTATTGATGATGACAAACTTGAACGAGCAATTACCTATCTTTTGCAAGAGCAAGAACCGGAAGGTTGCTGGTTTGGTCGTTGGGGCGTGAACTATATTTATGGCACAAGTGGAGTTTTGACAGCTTTATCTCTCATAGCTCCAGAAAGAACACAAGTTCGGATCGAAAAAGGTGCAGCTTGGTTAGTTGGGTGTCAAAATACCGATGGTGGTTGGGGAGAAACTTGTA
Source organism: Scytonema hofmannii PCC 7110 (assembly GCF_000346485.2). Classification (NCBI taxonomy): domain Bacteria; kingdom Bacillati; phylum Cyanobacteriota; class Cyanophyceae; order Nostocales; family Scytonemataceae; genus Scytonema; species Scytonema hofmannii. Next base: position 5,349,026 of record NZ_KQ976354.1, on the reverse strand, counting down.
GAAGCTACGATGACCCAAGCCTAAAAGGTAAAGGAACCAGCACAGCATCTCAAACAGCGTGGGCTTTATTGGGATTAATAGCTGCAGGTGAAGCAACTGGTAAGTTTGCGCGTACCGCAATTCAACGGGGAATCCATTATTTAACAGAAACACAAAAGCCCAATGGCACTTGGTACGAATCAGAGTTTACAGGAACCGGTTTTCCAGGACATTTCTATTTGAAATATCACCTCTATCAACAAGTTTTTCCTTTGCTGGCTCTGAGTAAGTACCAAAAAGTATCACATCTCTTGTAATTAAAACACCTCCTCGTCTTTCCACTAGGAGAGACGAGTTTCAATAGAGTCATATGGATTTACCTATTATTTACCATCCCGATTACGTTGCCTCATTACCCGAAGGTCATCGCTTCCCGATGCCCAAGTTTAAATTACTTTATGAACTGCTACTACATGATGGGGTGGCACAAAAAGAACAATTTCATCAACCCTCGCGTCCACCAAAAGAATTTATCGAGTTAGTTCACACTGCGGAGTACGTTCAAGCTTACATCGAAGGTACTTTAGATGCCAAAGCACAACGGCGCATCGGCTTACCTTGGAGTCCAGCACTAGTCAATCGTACCTGTGTAGCAGTTGGCGGTACTATTCTCACTGCTCAACTCGCACTTCAGAACGGTTTGGCTTGCAATACTGCAGGCGGAACTCATCATGCTTTTCCCAGTTATGGATCTGGTTTTTGCATTTTCAACGATTTGGCAATTGCAGCCCGCGTGTTGCAAAAACTCGGTCTTGTTCAACAAATTTTGATTGTAGATCTGGATGTGCATCAAGGAGATGGCACTGCTTTTATTTTTCAGGAAGATGATAGTGTTTTTACTTTCTCAATGCACTGTGAAGTCAATTTTCCAGGTACAAAACAGAAAAGCAATTTAGATGTTCCTTTACCAGTGGGAATGGAAGATGATGCTTACTTGCAAACGTTGGCAAATTCTCTACCAGATTTGTTATCTAATGTCAAGCCAGATTTGGTATTTTACGACGCTGGTGTAGACCCTCATATAGGTGACTCTTTGGGAAAATTAGCACTCACAGATACAGGCATTTTTCGGCGCGAAATGCAGGTTTTGAGTACCTGCGTTGCAGCTGGTTACCCTACCGCCTGTGTGATTGGCGGTGGTTACGCTGATGATATGAAATCGCTGGTATGGCGTCACTCGCTCCTGCATCGTGCTGCTAGCGAAGTATATCGTATTTGTTAATTGTTAGTTGTTGGTAGCTACTAATCAGTGACCAGTGACCAGTGACCAGTGACCACTAACCACTAACCCAAATGTAGGATGCAGAAATTTCGTTATTCCAGATACAATTTAGAAGTATGGAGAGCCGAGGGGAAAATTAAGGTGCTGTCAAAAGGCTTTGAAGTAGAGATGTACACTGGTACAGCCAATGGTGATATCGTCGGTCTCTCCGATAAGATTGTCACATCTTTAGATGGATTTGTACGAGAGCCAGATAACCGCAACGTAGAATACACAACGGCACCATCAGAAAGTTACGACCAGTTGTTGTGTGCTTTACTACAGCCTCGTATAAAGTTGCGAAATTATATCAAGCAATTGGGCGACTATACTGTCATCCCAGGAAGTTCTTTATCCTTAGGTGATAGTACTCGCTTCTTTCGCTCCGATCCAACAAATCCTTATCACGATTACATTGAGCAAAGTTACGGAACAAAAGTCGTTACAGCCAGCGTTCATATCAATATAGGCATTAGCGATTTGGAATTATTAATGCGGGCGTGCCGAATTATTAGGGTGGAAGCGCCCTTGTTCCTTGCTCTTAGTGCTTCATCGCCTTTTATCGATGGAAAAGCAACAGGTTATCACTCCACTCGATGGGGCATTTTTCCACAAACGCCTGCTTATGTGCCTTTGTTTGAAAGCCACGCCCACCACGTTCAATGGGTGGAAAGTCAGTTGGCAGCTGGCACAATGCAAAATGTTCGTCATTTGTGGATGTCAGTTAGACCAAATGGCGATCGCCGTCCATATGATTTAAATCGTCTGGAGTTACGAATTTGCGATCTAGTCATAGATCCAGTCGCCTTGCTTGCCATTACTGCTTTCCTAGAAGCACGGTTGTTACAGGTTATCGAAAACCCTCAGTTAGATCCTTTAATTCAAAGTAAGTTCTCACCTGAGGAACTCATCTCTCTCTCAATGGCAAATGAAGCAGCTGCTGCCACTACCAGTCTTGATGCTCAACTCAGGCATTGGCAAGATGGCAGAACTCTCTCAGCTAGAGATTGGATTAATGAAATCTATCAGGATGTATGGGCGATCGCAAAACAACACGGTTTTGCTTGTTTTCTATCACCGTTACAAAAAATTCTGCGAGAAGGCAATGAAGCCCAACAATGGCTGCAACTCTATGCTTTGGGTATTAGCCCAAGACACATTATTTCCCAAGCGATTGGCGCAGCTAAGGAACGCGAAATTGAATTAGAAGACAAATTGTGTTCTTCTGTCATTTAATTGGGGAGTGGGGAGTAGGGAGTAGGGAGTAGGGAGTAGGGAGTAGGGGACTAGGAACAATAACTTAATCCCCAATCCTCAATCCTCAATCCAAAATCCAAAATCCAAAATCCAAAATCCAAAATCCCCATAAAACAGATTTTCTTCTAGCAGCCCGGTTTTTAGATAAATTTTTTGTATATTGAATTTAGCTATACATTTTGTAAAAAATCGTCATATGTATCTGTAGAACTATAAAAAACTGTTCTTAAAAGATTCTGTAGCAATTTTAAATTTCTAATCACAAGTGTTAAAAAAGATTTATAAAAAAAAACTATAGATAACTTCTATCTGTAGATAGATTTGGAAAATTTGATACATTGTTTGTTCTAATATATCTCTTTCTCCGCAAATGCCCCAGGTTGTTTTAGTTAACCCACTGATCCCTCCCAACACGGGGAATATTGCTCGTACTTGTGCGGCTACAGGTACTGAATTGCATTTGGTAGGACCGCTGGGGTTTGAAATCAGCGATCGCTACCTGAAAAGAGCTGGATTGGACTACTGGCCTTTTGTCAAACTCCACTATCATGAATCTCTGGAAGCTTTTAAAGCAGTGCATCAGTTGCGAGGTGGAAGATGGCTGGGCTTTAGCGTTGGTGGGCGTTGTAATTACGCTAGCTTTCAATTTCAACCTGATGACTGGTTGCTATTTGGCAGTGAAACGACTGGGCTAGCACCTGAAGTTAAATCGGCTTGTGATACCACTCTCTACATTCCCATGAACGAACCGAATGTCCGTAGCTTAAATCTTTCGGTGAGTGTAGCCGTAGGTTTATTTGAAGCCCGCCGTCAGCTTGGTTACTTGCAATAGAGAGCGATAATAAGGCAGAAGGCGCAAAAGCTTGTATTCTAAGCTTTTAAATGATTTTTAATGGTTAGTTTATCTACACCATGCTGTACTAAAAAACGGGTATTGGAATTCCTAAGTAAAGTTGCGGACTTCAAGTTAATCAATATTCTCTGTAGAGAAAATTACGTAAAAAGATTTTGCAGTTACTTATGCGGTAAGAATGATGTAAATTATACTAAAATTTATCATAGTTCTCAAAAATTAGGGGCAAATACTTAAGAGAAGAGATAGAGATATATAAGAAATTTGTATATATCTAGAGGTGAAGAGCTAAAGAAAAACGATAGATTTTTGTGAATTTGGGTTGCCCTGCAACAGGGGAACAAAAATCTGGAAAGCCAGTCAAAGTAAGCATTTAAGTTATGTATCGATGAGTGTAATTTGATTCCCCAGAAAAATAGCCTGCGAGTTAATACGGTTGTTTTTTGGGGAATAATCAACGTAAAGTCGCGTGTGAGGTAGACGGATTGGAAGGAAAAACTTTGAAGATATCTACAGCAGGGTGAGTTTTATGTGATGAAGTTGCAGCATCTAGTGGCAAGAGGTTACAACGGCTACAGAAACAGCCCAACTAACTCAAACAAAAAAGCTAAAAACAACTGTAAAGAGAAAAACTTATATGGTGTGTGTTTTAAGGTGTGAGGCATGAGACAGACAAGTAAACTCTTAAATTTAAATTTTTGATATATAGTGTGAACTTGTCTAAATCAGAGAAGCAAGGTAATCTTGCGTAAGTATCTCTGAAGTATGTGATCTCGATCTAGTTTTCTGGTGATCTAAATCATTGACTAGTATCCAACTGGAAAAAAGATCAGTTAAGCGCTAGTGATCGTAGGAGGTCGTCTTTGAAACGAGCATTGAAGAAGAAAGAAAAGGCTGAGTTGGAAAATAACCAAAGCGATGATGTTCCGGTGGAACAGGTAAACGCAATTCATCCACGCTTAAACAACCACCGGGTGCCGACAAAAGCTGCAATGATTGGTTTGGCAATCTCCATGGGAGCAACCAGCCTTTTGGTAACTCGACAGAGCGATCGAGCTATCGCAGCAGAGCCAGTAGGCAATCAGAACACAGCCTCAACAATTCCAGCGGCTTCTGACACCAAGGTGAAATTGGCTCCCACAACTCAGCCGCAGGTGCAAGCCGTATCATCGGTGAGTCTGCCAGAAAGCCCTGCTGTGGTTGAACCTACAGCAATTTCCCAAGTCGCTGAGCTAAGAGCTAAGTGGCAAGGTTCGTCAAAGGTCACGCCCTTACAGCCAGTGTCTTTGCCAGTGGTAGTTTCCAACTCATCTCAAGCGGTAGAGGATCGGAGCGTTTCTTTGGAAACAACCACCGTTCAACAACAAACCATCAAGCAGGAAGAGACCGTACAAACGCTCTCTAATGCTTCAGGTTTTGTTGGAACTCAAGCTATGTCAGCACCTGCTCAACAAGAAGCAGTGCAGACAGAAGATCCAGTAGAGCCAGAAGTCAATGCTCAACTGAAGGCGCAGCAAGAGTTCGCGCTGAACCAATTACAGCAAAAATCAGACCGTCTAAGAAAAAGTTTAAAGGAGTTGCGGTCAAATCAAGCTCAAGAAGCATTGCCAGTTATGCCCGCAGGGGTGCCACAGGTAACAGTGCTTGAGAAAAAGCCACAAATAGAATCGAGAAACACTGTAACAGAGCCATCAGAGACAGCAAGCAATGTAGAAAGAGAAAAACTCTTATCGAGGTTAAGGCAGAGGTTGGAAACAACTAAGGTACCAACACAAGTACCAACTGCCGCAGGTGTCAATCCATCAGTACAAGCATCTGCAACCTACGAAGTAAAACCTGGAGATACGCTAGCTGAGATTGCTGGCAATTACAACACTTCAGTTTCCGAACTCGTTAAGGTCAATAATCTCAACAATCCAAATCAACTCCGGATTAACCAAAAACTGACAGTTCCTGTCACAGAAAACCGCAGCACTTCGAGTTCAGTAGCGATCGCCCGTCCGCGATCTGCAAACGCGACTCCCCAAAGTCCTGTTGTCTTTGGCAATACTGCGAGTACTTCACAAGAGAGTGCTAGTAACTCAATTGCCAACAGCAGCAGTGTCACGACTCCGACACCAGCTGTTCCAAACAACTCCACTTGGAAAAACAGGCTTGCGGGAACAACTGCTGATAAATCGATTGAGAACAATGCCAGTGTTCCTGTAAACACACCGATTGTGGCTGATGATTCCGTTCGGAAAAATCAAGTTGCACAAGGTAACACCAACAGCTTGGTTCCTAACAATAGCAATGTCACCGTCCCAACAGCAGTCATTGCAGATAGTTCGATTAAGACAGAATCAACAACAGAGCGATCGGCAACTTCTGCTACAAACTCTGAAACAAACTCTTCGGCTGCTTCTTCTTTTGGTGTTGGTGGTGATAGCCCAGTACCAACAGTTTTTGCCGAAATGAGAGAAGCCCAAAAATCTCATTCCTCAGCCGCAAGAAAAGTCAAAGACTCTCAACGTCTTCGTAGTTTACAAGCAGAAATTAACAAACTGCGGGAAAAATACCGTGCTCAGCAATCTGGCAGTGTTGTCGTTCCAGCAGTCTCTGAAACAGATAGTACGCCAGTAACAGTGTCTCAATCCAATGAGAATGAGAGCGCGGTACAAATTCAGGTTCCCACGCCAAACAGTTCGTCGTTACAGTTTTCATCACCTAGAGTGAATGGTGCAATATCCATTCCAGTGCCAAAGCCAATGACTGGTAACGGGAACCGTCAACCCGTTAAACCCATAGTTGGCAATCGCAGACCCGCAAACGAACCTGTTAATCCAGAGTTACTGCGCGCCCCTCGGGTGGCAACTCCTTCAAGAGGGATGAATGCTTCCGAAGTGTTGGGAACCATGCAGGGAACAACCGTTACTCCACAGTTACCACCTTTGGCAGCAGTAGATAGATATCTACCCAGACCGATTGATGAAACTCTAGCCCCTCCATCGACTTCCACCACTGGTTATATGTGGCCAGCCAAGGGTGTCCTTACTTCTGGTTACGGTCCTCGCTGGGGAAGAATGCACCGGGGGATTGACATCGCTAACGCAACTGGTACGCCAATTCATGCCGTCGCTGAAGGTGTTGTTGAAAGGGCTGGTTGGAATAACGGTGGTTACGGCTACTTAGTAGATATTCGCCATTCTGATGGCACCTTGACTCGCTACGGTCACAACAGCCGTATTATGGTGCAACCAGGTCAACCCATCCAACAGGGACAACAAATTTCTGCAATGGGCAGCACCGGTTTTAGCACAGGTCCCCACCTACACTTTGAAGTTCACCCGTCGGGTAAGGGAGCAGTGAATCCCATTGCCTTCCTTCCCAAAGAACGCCTGTAATAAGGGGCGGGTTGTAACTAGATGAAAACTTTGCTAACAGAGGGAGTTAGTCTCCCTCTATTAAACTTTTTTGCTAATGGTTCATTGCTAATAGCTAATTGTTTCTTACCATTAGCTATTAGCCATTGGCTCAAAAATTAATTGCCTGCGTGAGTAGTCAAGAAAAAATCTGTATGTTATATTGAGAAAGCGTAAGGAACGTTAAGGCTCAGTAGCTCAGTTGGTTAGAGCACGGGACTCATAAGCCTGGGGTCGTTGGTTCAACTCCGACCTGAGCCATTTAGGGACTTCCAAATAAAAAATATCCAACTTTCTCTTGTGGTGTGGGCGTCCCGCCCGCCACTTATAGAGCAATACAGTTCAGTTAAGCAGTTATTTAAAAACCCGGTATCTCCAAGATACCGGGTTTGGTGCTCCCCTCGCGACTCTTAACTGAACCGTATTGACTTATAGAGGACGGGCGAGGACGCCCGTACCACAAGATTGGATAATTTATTTCTTGGAAATCCCTTAAGAAATATGAATGATGAAACGGGAAATTGTTAAAGTGATGTAGTAAGAGATAAACAGGCTACTGTGAGATACGAAATTATTTTCTGATTTGTACGCCTCTAACGCTCAAAACAATGCTACAACATAAGACTTTCGTATCTGGTTAGGCTTTTAGCAGAAAACAAATTTTGACGCCAGTTGTATAAATTGGCGTTTTTAATGTAAATAAGTTGACTAAGACAAGAGGTGCAAATACTGGGGATCGCATCAGAATAGTTGACCAGGTTGCTCTTGCCAGCTAAAACCATTCATTTTGGGAGAGAGGCTCAATTCAAGAAAGAGACGCGGGGACACGGGGATATCTCAGATGGGGATTGAACCTCAACCTAGTTGACAACTTATAGAAATTGGGGTTTTAGACCCAAGGGGCTGCCGCCCCGCGTCTCTTCGATCATGAAATATTAGGCAACGACTGTAGCTCAATGACCTGTAACCGGGTGCGATCGCCAAGCGCACCTAAGATATGGTATTGCCCTAACAAAGACCCTAAGCGAGAAATTTTCTCACTTGGCTGATGGGTGGTGAGAACTTTCTCATTAATTGTTCATCTTCTTTTCATGTATATATTGAATACTTGAAGAGAGAAAGCTTTTCTACTCCTAAATACTTTTGGGTGCTTTACCCCCTTTTTCGGCTATACAGTTCGGTAAAAAACTAAGTCAAACAGTATTCAGTTTATTCTGGGTACTGTTAATCATTCCAAGACTTTAACCACTAACTGTTTGTCAAGTGTATGTATCCATCTTCTCATATTTATTTAAAACGATACTTCTCAGAAGCCGAATTGAATTTCATGATTGCGGCACTAAGAGGTAAACCGTGTGAAGTGCTTGCCTTCACTGCTAAGATAATTAAAGCGATAAACTCTATTAATTATAATGAAATCGGCATAGGCACTGACTTTGACCCAATTACAATCATATTAAAGCTTACAGCGATGCCACATGATGTAATCGCTGACTTACACACTCGACTTAAACGCTTTAGCGAATTTCCAGATGCTAATTACCGAATAACTAAGCGCTTGCAAGAAGTGGGATTGATGTAAGTATCGACTAAAATGAAATGCTCAGTTTCAACATAATAGTATTGAGGAACTCAGGGCAAAGTACGTGGATTAGATAAGTATTTAGGTTGTTGTAGGTAGTTTACAACTTAATATGTCGAACGACCTCAGCAACAGACCAAGCTTGCGCGATCGCACCCTTGGGTTTATGTGGTTCATCACCATCAAAAATTTCAGAGATGGAGCCGATGCAGCCTTCATGCAGAAAGTGATTAATCAAAGGTTGCCAATCAAAGGGTAATGGCTCTTGAGGATAAAAACGTTCCCAAGCACGAATAAAAGGACCGATGAGCCAACTCCAAACAGTACCTTGGTGGTATGCGCGATCTCGCTGTTGGGGATTACCCGTGTATTGACCTACATACTCAGAGTCAGTAGGAGCAAGAGTACGCAATCCATAGGGAGTGAGCAGGTGAGAACGAGCTACGTCAAGTATTTGGCGTCCCTGTTCTTGAGAAAATGCACAATGGGAAAGAGAAAGCGCTATAACTGAGTTTGGGCGAATTTGACAATTGCGGCGATCGTCAGGCTCAATAGTGTCATACAAGTAACCCAATCGGGAATTCCAATATTTTTGTAGCGAAGCTTTTACCTGTTGTGCCTGTTGCCCATAACGTAATGCTTGTTTTGCAAAACGCGCTGAATCTTCAGGTGTGCCATGCTCGCTCAAGATTTCTGCCCATCGACTTGCCCAGCATAACGCTGAGTACCACAAGGCATTAATTTCAACGGGCTTACCACGGCGAGGAGTGACCGGTTCTCCTGCAACCACTGCGTCCATCCAAGTCAAAGCTACACTGCGTGCGTACCACCCAACTAGCCAATCCATAGAATCCACTTGTATGTTGTAGCGAGTTCCTCCAATAAAAGCTTTGTATATCTGTTGTACTACAGGATATTGCTCTGTCAAAAATTGCCAGTCTTGAGTCGCTTCTAAATAAAGCCCCAAAGTTTCAATCCACCATAGCGCTGCATCAAGACTGTTATAAAATGGCTCCCCACCGATATCGGGAAAAGCATTGGGAATCAAACCAGCGTGACAGTAACGCCCAAAGGTTTGCAAAAGTCCCTTTGCCAAATCATATCGTTGTGGAACAAGTGCCAAACCGGGTAAAGCAATTAAGGTATCGCGTCCCCAGTCATTGAACCAGTGATATCCAGCAATGACAGTAGGTCCATCAATTGACGCACGATAAACGATAAATCGATCGGCGGCTTGTAGGAGTTGCTGCTGTATTTGGGCTTGGGGTATAGGGTATGGGGCATTAGTTGTTTTCTTGTCCATTGCCCTATGAAAAATTTGAGACAGTCGCTCTTGTTCTGCTTCTACAGCTTCTACAAAAGTATCTGAGGTGAGAGTGCCGTGCAATTCGTTGGGAAAACCCACTCGTGCTTCTAGTGTGACGGCATCACCCGGATTGAGACGTACAGTTAAATAACCTGGGCTGAAGAGATCTTCTCGATCGCCCAATCCTCGCAGTGTCTCCTCAGGTAAACCGTAATTCCAGTACCAAACTGCATCAGCTTGATACTCTCCCCGTGTCCACCGCAATTGCCAAGGTGTGCCAAAGCTTCTAGAAATAATAGCTTGCAAGCAAACTTGTTGTTGCCCTAACATTTGAGAAAACTGTAATTCTGGAATGGCTTTTTGTTGGTGGTGAAAATCGCGATCGCTCACAAGCAATCGCAGCCTCAAGGTAGCAGCATCTGTCCCCTCATAACGGTACTGAATCAAAATCCGATGACTGAGAAGAGATGGAGAATGAGAATTTTCTTCCCCACTCCCTACTCCCCACTCCTTACTCCCTACAAACCCACAAGGCATGACCAAAAGCCTCGTTATTTGCCAGTGGTCTTCTCCCCAAATCCATTTTGGCACTGGGTTAATCTCAAAGCGGCGCAGGAGTTGGTAACCTTTTGGCTCAATTTGACCGCTACCCCAAAAATTTGTCCCTAGTGCCATAATTCGATTTGGAAGTTCGAGGCTGGCTTCTAGATGCGATAGTAGCAGGGTACGCCTTGAGGGAGGACTGGTGGCGGCAAACAGCCAGCCATGATAAGTCCGAGTGCGGATATCCGACACTGTACCACTGGCAAAACTTCCTAAGCCATTTGTCAATAACCATTCTCTTGTATCTAAATCAACCATTTGCTACTCAAAATCGTTATGACTATGATATAGTCGTAACAGATTGCAATTAAACTGTTAAAGACTTTCAACAAAGTCACAAGACATAAAGGATAAAGGATTAAGGGTAAAGTTAACACTTCATCCTTCATACTTCAAACTTTATCCTTCACTAGACGGATGTAATTTTAAGGAGATATTTGTAATGCCTCTTAGTTATCCATCAGAAGGATGCCTCCGTGTAGGTCAACAAGCTCCCGACTTCACAGCAACTGCTGTGGCAGATCAGGAATTCAAGACAATCAAACTTTCCGACTATCGGGGTAAGTACGTGGTACTGTTTTTCTACCCCCTAGACTTTACCTTTGTTTGTCCCACAGAAATCACAGCTTTTAGCGATCGCCACGAAGAATTCAAGAAAATTAACACTGAAATCCTTGGTGTTTCCGTTGACAGCGAGTTTTCTCACCTCGCATGGATTCAAACCGATCGCAAGTCTGGTGGAGTTGGAGACTTAAACTACCCCTTAGTTTCTGACATCAAGAAAGAGATTAGCGCAGCTTACAACGTTCTCGATCCAGCAGCCGGCGTTGCTTTACGCGGTTTGTTCCTCATCGACAAAGATGGTGTTATCCAGCACGCAACCATCAACAACCTAGCTTTTGGTCGTAACGTTGATGAAACTTTACGGACACTGCAAGCTATTCAATACGTTCAATCTCATCCCGATGAAGTTTGCCCTGCAGGTTGGCAACCAGGTGACAAGACAATGGTTCCCGACCCCGTGAAGTCCAAAGTCTACTTCTCTGCTGTGTAAAACCTAAGGGATCTCCAACAGATAACTTCTTTATTGAGTGGGATGGGCTTCTAGCCCGTCCTAGGTTAAAAAGTGCATAGTAGGGCGGGCGAGGACGCCCACTCCACAAACATTAGGTTGATTGAGGCTGTAGAAGTTATAGAAATATTAACTTACAAATATATTTTCTAAGTAAACCGATTTAGAATCATATTGATAATCATTAAGGATAAAGTTTATGATAAATTCAATGAATCTAAACGGATTATTGAACGAGCGCTTTTTTCGTAACTTTCTACCAATACCTGCAACAAATACTTTAGTGGTAGGGCAATTTGTACCAGATTTTCAACTCCCAGATATCAATAACGGGACTACTGTAAAAATATCAAGCTACAGAGGAAAGCAACCAATAATACTTGCTTTTACTCGGATTTTTACAGAAAAACATTATTGTCCCTTTTGCTTTCCCCACATCAAAGCCTTAAATGAGAACTATGAAGAATTCCAAAATCGAGGTATAGAACTTTTGCTGATTACCAGTACAAATCAACGGGAAAGTAAGATAGTAGTCAAAGATTTAGGTTTAAAAATGCCATTGCTGAGCGATCCCAGTTGCCGTGTATTTCAAACATATGAAGTTGGGCAAGCTTTAGGAGCACCGTTACCAGCACAATTTGTGTTAGACAAAGAAGGCAAACTCTGCTACAAACATCTATTTTCATTCCTTGACCATAATGCTAGCGTGGAGCAGTTGCTGAATTTCTATATTTAGAGGTATTGACAAAGTTTACTTATTTTTAACTCCATACGGTTCAGTTAAGGGTCGCGAGGGGAGCACCAAACCCGGTATCTTGGAGATACCGGGTTTCTAAATAACTGCATAACTGAACTGTATTAGTTTTTAACTTGTCACCAATGAGCAGCACCGCTTCTAGCTCCATTCTTTGGTAATCGCAATTGCTGAATGCTGGCGTTCTGCATAATTTGGCAAGCTTTCATTGATAAATATTTAAAGTCCTACACTAGACGATACTAAAAACTGCCTGTGGATGTGAAAGCATTTGCAGGTTTTCTTTCATCTAAGCGCAAGCGTGTCTCTACATACGTCTTTTTTTGAATGGCAACAACCACAACTAAAGTTTTTCTGCATTTTCCCGATCTCCGACTCTTCTCATCTCATCCAAAAACTTTAGCTGCTGGTATATACAGCTAATCTGCGGTAAATCCACACCCCTAGAATGCGCTTTCCGTAATGGGTTCCCAAAAATTGCTTCGACTTCCATCGGCCGCCTTTCGTCGTAGTCAATTTTCATGCTGGTACGATAAGGCTTCATCTTTACGGTGTAATCCAGCATTGTTTGAATGAAGCGATCGCCAATGATGCGCCCACAACTTTTAGACCCAGCTGCAACTTCATACATCAACTGTTCAACTAATTGGCGGGTGTGGACATAGGACATTAATTCATCTGTTCTAGCGTTGAGAATTACAGACAGTCCATTATAGGGAATATTCCACACCAATTTTTTCCATCGACCTAGTAATAAGTCTTCAGTTAATTCTATTGATATCCCAGCACTCTTCAAGTCATCGGCAATTTGCCGCATCTTCTGTGTAATCCCAGTAGGATCGTAGCCATTCGCATATCCCCCTAGTGTAATTTGTCCATAGTCGAGGTGGCGGATATGTCCTGCTCCAACCTTATTGGAACAGAGAAAACACAACCCACCAATAATGCGGACATTGCCAACTATTTTGGCAACTTCTTCTTCCACCCCCAGTCCATTTTGCAATACCAACACTACCCCATCATCTTTGACGAGTGGCAGTAACATCTGCGGCAATAAATGGTTTTGTGTCGTCTTTAATGCGATCGCCACCACATCGCATTGTGGCATTTTTTCTACATCATTGTAGGCGTTGACTTGTCTAAGGGTGAAATCACCATCTTTTGACTCAATAACCAAACCAGATTTACTGACATATTCATAATCACTCTTCAGCAAAAAGTGGACATCTAAACCAGCTTTTTGCAGTTTGGCACCATAAAAGCCACCTAATGCACCAGTTCCTAAAATGGCGTAACTACGCTCGGACATTTTGTTAACCAAGAGATTTTTCTACGACGATCGTAAGGTGAATACATACAGTTAGTAGTTAGTAGTTAGTGCTTAGTAGAGAGCTACAGATAGAGCAGAATTACATCCGCGTCCATCTGCTACAGGGTGCGGTTAAAATCCACACTCTACTACAACCTAATATGCTGTAAATTAGCACGGGGATTGAAAGTACGCGCCGCACGGATTTTTTCATAATACTCCCGTTCTTGAGGAGTAATATCTTTAGGTGGTACGATCGCCACTTTAATAAACTGGTCGCCACGTCCACCTCTGGGTTGAGGCCATCCTTTACCACGCAAGCGCAGAGATTGACCAGATCGCACTCCCACAGGAATCTTAACAGTAACCATACCATCAGGTGTTGGTACTTCAACAGACGCGCCCAGAACAGCTTCATCAGGTGTAATAGGTATTTCACATACCAAATTATCACCTTCAAATTGAAACACAGAATGGGGTTGAAGCTCCACCTTAAGATATAAATCACCTCGTTGCTGTGTGAAGGGGTTAACTGGTCCTTTACCCCTCACACGCAAACGACTGCCAGTCTTTGCCCCTGCGGGTATGCGAACATCAATGACTTCACTGCCAAGGTTGATGTGTTTTTGCACGCCATGAAATGCTTCAGAGAAATTCAGGGTAATTGCCGCTTCGCTATCTTGGGTAGCACCAGCAGAACCAACATCTTGAGTTCCAAAGTCACTAAAACCACCAAAACCACTAGGTCCACTTGTCGATGTACGATAGCTGTAAGTTTGTCGCCCACCACGAGGACTTGCACTTCCGCCAAAGCGCCCTAACAATTCATTGATAAATTCATCAAAACTTCCATACTGGCTAAAATCAAAACCGCCCATGTCAACACCAGCACCACCAGACGGGAAGCCTTCAGATGCTTGTTTCCAATATTGACCAAATTGGTCATACTTTTTGCGTTTGTCTAAATCTGACAAAACTTCGTAAGCTTCGTTGATTTCCTTAAAGCGTGCCTCAGCCTGCTTGTTGCCGGGATTCACATCAGGATGGTATTTGCGAGCTAATTTACGAAAAGCTTGCTTAACTTCTTCTTGAGTGGCAGTTTTACTAACTCCCAATGTTGCGTAGTAGTCTTTGAAATCGGTTGAAGCCATTCACCAGCCTCCTGTAGAAATTCCCATTAAATTTTCTTATACATTTTTAGGCATTCAGAAACGCGATCGCGAAGTGGCGGCTTCCGCATCACTAATCTTAGACCTCTTATAGATTCTGATTTTAACTTAACAAAGATTAAAGAAAATCAAGTGCGGTTTTTGCTCTTAGAACCAGCGAAATTCCCGTACTCCAGAGATTCAAAGTGAAAATCTCAGTAAATAATTGAGTCCTTCTTCCAAACTTGGTGGTGCGTCGCGGAGTTGACGGTGCATGCGAAATATCACTTCTTCTGGAACTTGACGCTGACGTTTCTTGTTGCGTGCCAAACATAACCAAACCGGAGTATCTACCCAAATCCCAGTGATATGAGTAAACCCTATTTCACGGGCTGAAGTAATAACTTCTCTTCGCTGGCGTCGCTTAGCATTAGTAGCATCATAGATTGTTGTATTATCCGTTACTACTGTTTGCCGGAATTGCCGCAAAACCTCACGCCAGAGAACCAGCCACGGTCCTTGAACTGCTTCGCCACCAAATAATTGCCCCCGGATGGTATCGGTAGAAATGATTTGCATCTGGGGACAATCTACTAGCAAGTGCTTCGCTAAAGTTGATTTGCCACTACCAGGAAGACCTATAAGTAACAATAGTTTAGGCATAGAAATTTTAGATTTTGGATTTTGGATTTTAGATTCTAATCCAAAATCTAAAATCTAAAATCCAAAATTTTAAATCACTGTTCCATCAGGAATAACGGCATTCTTCAGCACTACAGTGATACCGCTACGAATGTAAAAGCCTTGACTTTCTTTCTCAGATTCTTGGACATTATCCTTGTTGACGATATGAACATCGCAACCAATCCGAGCATTTTTATCAATAATGGCACGACGAATTGTCGTATTAGGACCTATTCCCACAGGAACTGGAATTCGTTCGCAATCTGATTGGCGTTCGGCAAAAGGTTGATAAAAATCAGCTCCCATAATCAGGGTATCTTGAATCACACACCCAGCCTCAATACGCGAGCGCACACCCAAAACCGAGTGTTCAATTCGGCAACTCTTGAGAATACATCCCTCACCAATCATGGATTCTACCACTTGGCAGTCTAACATTTTAGTGGGTGGTAAGTAACGAGCACGAGTATAAATTGGCGCGTGTTCGTCGTAGAAACTAAAGGGTGGCATGGGTTGCTGAGTCAGGGCCAAATTGGCATGGTAGAATGCTTCAATAGTTCCAATATCTTCCCAGTAACCCTCAAATAAATAAGCTTGAATGTTATGGTCGATAGCTGCGGCTGGAATAATTTCTTTTCCAAAATCTGTCCTTTCTGAGGACTCTTTCAACAATTTAATCAAAGCATCTTTTTTAAAAACATAAATGCCCATTGAAGCAATATAGGGCTGTTCTTGAGCTTGTTCTGGAGTCAACCCCAGCACAGTTGTATCAACACGCATTTCAGCTTTGGCTTCGCCTTTGGGTTTTTCGCTAAAGTTGACGATCCTACCGGATTCATCAATTTTAACCAAACCAAAATCAGAAGCGCGACGGTCATCAATGGGTAGCACCGACAATGTAATATCAGCTCCCGTGTCTCTGTGACGCTGAACAAATTGACGGTAATCCATCCGATACAAGTGATCTCCAGAAAGGATGAGATAGTCTTCTACGTCCCATTCTTCCATCAACCACAGGTATTGCCGAACTGCATCAGCTGTACCTTGGAACCAGCTGAGGTTTTCGGGTGTTTGCTGTGCGGCTAGAACTTCCACAAAACCTTCATTAAAGCCAGCAAAGTTGTAAGTACGGGCAATATGACGGTTCAAAGAAGCTGAGTTGAATTGTGTCAGAACGTAAATTTTGAAGATCTCGGAGTTTATACAATTACTAACAGGGATATCGATGAGTCGATATTTCCCTGCAACAGGTACAGCTGGTTTTGCACGTAACTTAGTCAGAGGATAAAGGCGGGTACCTGCACCCCCCCCAAGAATGATAGCTAAAACACTTTTCACGCTAATTTCTCCCGACGACTGCCTTCAACTCACATCTTCAGTTTAGGACTGTCTGTAGCAGCTGATAAGGGGGTGAAGGTAGATTGTTGTATTGCTTCTGACAGAATTATGAACTATTTCTTTTGTTAGAGGTTAAAAACCAGGGACTGGCGGCTAGGCTAATCTAATACCACCTGGAGTTTTTTGATTCAACAAATTCAGGTTCTGGGACAGCTTTATGTACTGTACCCAAGGCTGTTCCGACAACTGGGAAATAGCATTTGGGGATAAGTTGGCTGTAAATACATCTTTTCCTGAAGCCGCATCGGGTACGCCCAAGTTTTTTAACATATCAGATGCATCAGCAGCGTCTGCGGCTGCATTTGTGTGAATGAAGACGTTCAGACTTTGCTTTTGTGGGTCTTCAACTTCGTTAAGCCTCATTGTCAGGGCGGTATCTAACTTTTGATAATCCATAACGACCTCACCCTTAAACTAAAAACTTTGCTGATTCCAAGCTATCAGACTTTGATGGTAGTTGTTTCTACCATTCGCCGTACAAAAATTAAAGATTTTCTACGTTAATCAATCCAAAGCCCCATTTGTTATCAAAGGTTCCAGCAGGTTTCCCTGGAATTGAGCTATTTTTTCGCAATATATCTTTAATGGCAGTTGGGTCTAGGTGAGGGTCACGTTGTAAAAGCAGTGCCACAATACCAGTGACAAAGGGCGCTGCCATACTTGTACCCATCATTGCTACAAACTTGGTGTTAATTATGCTAGTGCGATCGCAGTTAGCACTGGAAGAAAGGGCAGAAACAATCATTGCTCCGGGTGCAGCAATATCAGGTTTTTGGGCATCATTCCGCAGTGGTCCTTCACTGCTAAAATCAGAAATATCATTTAAATAAAAGCCCATTTCTTGTAATTGGTTATCAATATCAATATAATTGGCTTTGGTTGTATAGGAAGCTATTGTAATTGCACTACTAGCGCAACCAGGAGAACCAATTTTTACAGAATCTGCAACACTGCTGCCCGTAAACAACACCGAACCATCCAAAGTCCAAACGTCTACCCGCACATCTTTGGCTGAAGTGTTATGCAATCGTAACTGCCAATTACCTCCCGGTACGGGCTGACTAAAATTGCCTTTGCCGGAACCCCGAATTTGTACGACTATATTGTAGTCACCGTTAAATGGATCTGGTCCCGGTGTCGCTATTTGTACCCGTGCATCTTTAAGAGTGTGTTCTTGGGTGTAATTGCCTTCAGTAATAATGGATTGGAAAGGAGTCACAAAACCATTGGGGCTACGCACGGAAACCTCTAATTGACCCGCGCTGGAGTACCAACCAGTTAATAGTGCTATGTTTGTCTGATTGAATGGAACGTTAAAGCGCATGGTGTGCTTTTTACCTGCAGGTACGATCGCTTGACCGTGAATGTTGTCGTTCCCTTCATTGCCTGCTGCACAACAAACAATTCGCCCAGGACCGCTTTCAGTATCAATAATTTTTGATAATGAATCAGTGCCATCATGAGCATCATAATGCCCACCCAGGCTTAAATTAATAACTGCCGGACGCCCCATTTCCTGGGCGACTCGGAAAATGTATCGAATCCCATCAGCAATGTGACCTTCATCTAAATCGCTTCTCACAATCACTAATTCAGCCTGTGGCGCTATCCCTCCATAGGTAACATCATTACCGGCGGCGATACCAGCAACGTGAGTTCCATGACCGTTGGTATCTTGAGAAACGGTTAGCAGCGAACCAGTTAACTCCGCCCCATATTTACCTTCAGCAACTCCAGGTCCAGACAATACCTGGTCCCAAATCCGTAAAATACGCCCTTCAAAAGCAGGGTGTTTTGGATCGATCCCAGTGTCTATCACACCAATAATAACTCCCTTACCAGTGAGATTGCTGTTTTTCTTAATAAACTCTGGCACTCGTACAGCGTTCTTGGCAATATCCATCCGCAGTTTAAGTTTGCGTGAGGGCTTAATGCGTTGGATGGCAGGCTCTTCAGATAGCGCATCTAAACTATCTATAGGTAAAAAAGCGGTGCGAACACTTCCTCTATTTTGGTTGACTTCAATGCCGTATTCTGATAGAGAGCTTAAATCTGCTTGTTCGTCACAGTAAAGAAAAACCACGCTGCGGGTTGGCTTGAGGGTGTTTCTGGGGGGAACGATGCTCAGCGTTCGTATCTGTGGAGTTAAAGCTTCTTGTCCTTCCCGTTGATAATCTTCAAATGCTATCAGCAGTCCTGGAGATAGTTTTTCGTGCCTCATTTTACCTCAACTAAATAGGGAGTGGGGAGTAGGGAGTTGTAGAGACTAGCCATGCTTAGTCTGTACGGGAGTAGGGGTAAGAAATTTTCATGCCCTCGTCCTGGTGTACGCAGTTTATTATGCCAACTTCAATATTAATAAACTACCCTGCCGCATGGGAAATTTCGTGAAATTTGTTAAATCAATCTAATTTTTTGGCGTTTCTCTGGGTTGAACTTGGTAAAAGGTAGTACTTGATGTCATTTTAACGAGAGATTTACTATCAAAGTAGCGCGGGAGCGTGAGAACCCCTACGCTTTAGCGAGGGGATGAAACGCGACTCGACGGGTTTTAACCCGGTGTATCTCTTATTTTCCTTTTTGGTTTTCAATATACTTTTTAACTACCTCAGTACCTACCTTCCCGGTTGATGCTACAAAGTAGGTCGGAGTCCACAAAGCAGGTAGTTTTTTCAAGTCTGGAAATTCTTTTCTCAGGTGATGTGATGCCCTACCTTTCAGCTCGGAGCGCAATCTGTGATGGAGCTTCATCTATGCTGTAGTTGAGATTGTAAGCCTTGGAAGGATTCCCTTTTTCTACGTGTAAGACCCTCATGACGTAGTATGTAGTAACTAATATAATAAACAACAGGAGGTAATGACAAGTTGTATAGAACAATTCCAGTCAAAGCAAGATTTACAGACATTGAACAGGCATTTTGGATTGATCAATGCGAACACGCCAACAGTTTGATTAATTGTGCAATTTATCACACAAAGCAAGCTCATTACGTAAGACTGGAAGAGTCTGGCAGCGCTTTTACAACCTACTGGCGTGGTGATGAATTGCGCCATGGTTGGAAGACGTACAAATGTTTTACGACTTATCCAGAACTTGACAAAGTTCTTAAGGATAATCCGCATTACAAGGCTCTTGCTGCACAAGCATCTCAGCAAACGCTGAAATCTGTGGGTGAGTCCATTGCTTCTTACAATGGACTGGTCAATGCATATTACAAAGGAGAGGTTGACAAACCTTCTTTACCCAAATATCGAAAGAAAGGGGGATTGGCGGCAGTCACATTCCCACGTCAAGCACTCAATTATAGAGATGGTAATTTTTACCCATCAATCAGCAAAGAAACCAAGCCACAGATGTTAACTGAAATCAAATTACATCTACCTGATTTTATTGATTTGGATTGGGTAAAAGAAGTGACAATTCGCCCATATTACGGGGAATTGTGGATTGATTGGGTTATTGATGATGGAAAAGAACCAATTGAACTTAATCCAAATCTTGATTACACACAAGCTTGGTCGTTTGACCACGGTGGAACTAATTGGTTAACAGGTGTTTCGACATTGGGTAGAAGTCTAATTATTGATGGTCGCAAGCTGAAATCAATGAATCAAGGTTATTGTCGCCTAGTCGCCAAATACAAGCAGGGTAAGTCTGATTTTTATTGGGACTCCAATCTTGACAGAGTGCAGCGCAAACGTAATAACCAGATGCGAGATGCCATCAATAAAGCAGCAAGATTCATTGTTAATCGCTGTCAACTCGATCGTGTTGGCAACCTTGTTATTGGTTGGAATGAAGGACAGAAAAATGGTTCCGACATGGGAAAACGTGGGAACCAAAATTTTGTGGTAATTCCAACTGGTAGACTTATTGAACGTCTTAAACAACTTTGTCCAGAATACGGGATTGTTTTGACTGTTACGGAAGAGGCGTACACTTCCCGCGCATCGTTTTTGGATGGCGATTTATTACCGAAATTTGGTGAAAAACCCGAAGGATATAAAACGTCTGGAACTCGTATTACACGAGGAACTTACAAAACCAAAAACGGAGTACTTGTCAACGCGGATTGCAATGGAGCCGCTAATATCCTCGCAAAAGTAGCCAGACAGCTAGGCGTAAGTCTAGTCAAGCTGGGTAGTGCAGTTTTGACACTGCCGCATCGGTATGACTTATTCCGCGATCTAAAGAAAACATTTCGCACAACGGGGCTTTGTGTGTCTTTAGACCACGGAGCAACATCCATGTAGAATCCCCCGTGTTTCACCGGGGGAGATGTCAAACTCATTTAAAGAGATTAATGATTTCTTAAGATTACTGATAACAATTGTTGAAAAATTATTGCTATGGTACTTGCGTCAATTTTTATTCCCCACGGACACTGCTATCTTTGGCAGCCAGAGTTAGTGGGATTGCACATTATTTCAGATGCTCTGACTGCAATAGCTTATTACTCTATCCCTTTCACGTTAACTTACATTGTTGAAAAGAGGCGCGACATTCCTTACAACTGGATTTTCCTCTTGTTTGGAGCTTTTATTGTTTTATGTGGTACAACCCACATTTTTGAAATTTGGACACTTTGGCATCCCAACTACTGGTTATCTGGCTTCACTAAAGCAATTACAGCCCTGGTTTCCCTGTACACGGCTGTTATGCTAGTCCAACTAGTGCCACAAGTTTTGGCAATTCCTAGCGCTGCTCAATTTGAGGGAGTGAAAAATGAAATAGCGGAACGCCAACGGGTGGAAGTGGAATTGCAAAAAGCTAAAGAAACTGCTGAGGCGGCGAATCGTGCCAAAAGTCGGTTTTTGGCTTCTATGAGTCACGAACTACGCACCCCTCTCAACAGTATATTGGGTTTTACCCAAATCATGCACCGAGATACCTCTTTCTCTCCAGAGTATAGGGAGTATATCAATATTATTAATCGTAGCGGTCAACACTTGCTGGAATTAATCAATGATGTTTTAGAGATGTCGAAAATTGAAGCAGGGAGAGTTAAGCTCAGCATTAGTTCTTTCGATC
Organism: Scytonema hofmannii PCC 7110; assembly: GCF_000346485.2. Lineage (NCBI taxonomy): Bacteria > Bacillati > Cyanobacteriota > Cyanophyceae > Nostocales > Scytonemataceae > Scytonema > Scytonema hofmannii. The sequence continues at coordinate 5,327,327 of NZ_KQ976354.1, read as the reverse complement.
TCTATCGCCTCATCGATAACTTAGAAGAAATGCTGCACCTCAAAGCTGCATCCAAGCAACTGACATTAACTTTTGATTGTGCATCATCAGTACCACAGTACATTAGTACGGATGAAAGCAAATTGCGCCAAATTCTACTGAACTTGCTCAGTAATGCCATCAAGTTTACAGAAAGTGGTAGTGTAACGTTACGTGTAAGACTGGGGAGTCGTGAGTGGGGAGTGGTGAGTGGGGAATCTTCTCCTACTCCCAATTCCCCATTCCCAACTCCCTATTACCTTCATTTTGAAGTTACAGACACTGGTCCCGGTATCGATCCTGTAGAAATGAACTTACTGTTTGAAGCGTTTGAACAGACTTCCATTGGCAGAAAAACAGCAGAAGGCACGGGATTGGGACTACCTATCAGCCGCTTTTTCGTGAATCTTATGGGTGGCGAGATGACTGTTAGGAGTGTTGTGGGAGAGGGAAGTGTATTTGCTTTCCATATTCAAGTTGAAGTGCCGCAAATAACACAGGTACAAACTGAATTATTCCACAAGCGGGTGAAGAGCATTACCCCTAATAAACCTGTTTATCGATTGCTAATTGTGGATGACAATTGGGAACATCGTCAACTTCTACTAGCACTCCTAAAACCTTTGGGTTTTGAGGTACGGGAAGCCGAAAACGGTCAACAAGGGATAGAGGTATGGGAAAGTTGGGAACCGCACCTGATTTTTATGGATATGCAAATGCCTATCATGAACGGTTATGAAGCAACTCAACACATCAAAGCTACCCCTTTGGGGCAAGCCACTGTCATTATTGCTCTGACAGCGACTACATTTAATGATGAGCGATCGCTGTCTTTATCAGCTGGATGTGATAATTTCATCCGCAAGCCATTTCAAGAGGAAGAAATTTTTGATAAACTTGCCCAACATTTAGATATAAACTATATCTACTTTGATTGTGCGCCTATTGGTCGAACATCACAAAAACTCTCTACCAACACAATCAAACAAGATTTAGCTGTGATGCCCGATAAATGGATACAACAGCTGTATGAAGCAGCCTCTGGAGGTAGTGATGAACGTGTTTTCCAGTTGATAGCTGAAATTCCAAAAGAACACACAACTCTGCTCGATACTCTTCAACAACTGACAAAGGACTTTCGCTTTGACGAAATTATTGACGCAATCAAGTAGGGTAGGAAATTTCCCCAAATCCTTACCCACCTTTACCCATCATGGGTCATTTTTGGGGGCGTCTGAGATCAGATCATCGACAAACGTTCTGAGAATATCCTGCCAATTCGGTATGGTTTTCAGTTTTTCTCTGACTCCTTTCTTGACTTTGAATTGAACTGGACTTTTGTCGTAAGCTTCGCCTTCTTTAGGTTGGAATTTTTGCGTAGGCATAGTTATTTTTCTAATATCTAGTATACTAGATATTATATTGAACTAACTTTCGTTAAATGTCAACGCTCAAATATGGCAAACGCCAATCAAGACATTTTTGTGGTGTTACATTTATGAGGATTTTTAAAATTTATGCTCTTCATTATGCCTTAGAAATCGGTTTGAGAAATAGCCAAGCGACAAAGAAGGTAGCAGCAGTAAATAGTTGCGTTAAATCCAAGGCAGATAAATATCCATCCGAAAACGATGCAATACTGCGATCGGTAATTCCAAAGAGCCAAGACGAGATACCAAATAGCCAAATCCCATTCTTAAAATTTCCAACAAATTGATTGGCTTTTGATGGTTGCTGATTATTCATAAATTTTCTGTTCCATTGGTAAAAAATTTGATGCTTAAGAAGATGCACCAGTTGATGTGGGGCATTTTGGGCATTTCTTGGTGTGACGCTTGGACGAATGCTAAATTTTTTGGGTACTGACTCCTGACATTAAATTACTCTTATATTAATAAATATTTAATATACTTGACAACACTACCAAAAGGTACACATACCCAATTTAATGTTTCACGACTGAGATTAGCCCCTGTACTTTTTTCCAATAGTTGCCAAACCCGGTCACAATGCACTTTGACGACTCATTTAATAATTAATGTAACAATTATTTACTTAACGCTCTAAAATTTTCTGTCAAGAACGATACAGATCGATGTAATCTTTGTCACTGGTCACTGCTTACTGGTCACTGGTCACTGGTCACTGCTTACTGGTCACTGGTCACTGTTAATTCTGTCTTTAGATACTGAGCAACCATAGGCAGGAGTGAGTTAGATGGAAGGAGTGGAGTAATAGCGATATAAAACTATGTCAGCAGTGCAGGAATCAAAATCCCGATCGCGAATTGCAGGCGATCGCTCATCTAATGCACAGCAGTTGCCAAAAACCGGGGACATTGCAGCAACTGCTTCTCCACGCTTAGGGCTTGTTTGTATTACATCTTCCAAAGATGTTCGCTACCGAACTATAACGCGAACGCGCTACTTAGAACTTCCAGAGAACCAGCGTGAAACTGCTCTTAAAGTCATTTATCGAGAAAACCTACAACGCTTGGATTTTGCATTAACTTTCTGCTTGCGAAACTCAATTCATCTTTACCGTATGTCATCTGGCTTATTCCCTATGAGCGATCTAGAAGATGAAGTCGGTACAACTGTATTGGAAAGTATGAGTGCAGATTTAGCCAAAATTGGACAAAGGGCAGAAAGAGTAGGCATTAGAATGGTGCTGCATCCAGATCAATATGTGGTGTTGAGTTCTGATTCACCGCAAGTAGTGGCATCAAGTATCAAAATTTTGGCTCGTCACGCTCGCACGCTAGATTTACTGGGTTTACCACGTTCTTCTTGGTCACTTATGAATATTCATGGTGGTAAATCACAACGTGCAGATCGTCTCGTGGGGGTAATTTCAGAATTGCCAGAAAACATAAGAAGCCGCTTAACTTTGGAAAACGACGAAAACGCTTACAGTTCAAGTGAAATTTTGGAAGTTTGCCAAAAAGCTGACATTCCACTGGTATTTGATGCCCATCACCATATTTGTCATGAAAATTTAGAGAGTTATGACGATCCAAGTGTTGCCGAAATGTTTTACGCTGCACGGGAAACTTGGGATAACCCTGATTGGCAGTTAGTTCACATTTCCAATGGAGAAGAAGCATTCGGCGACAGAAAACACAGTGAGTACATCACGGCAATGCCAAGTGCGTACAGTGAAGCACCTTGGATAGAGGTTGAAGCTAAACGTAAGGAAGAAGCAATAGCCCATTTGCGTGCTTGGTGGCTTGTGGGAGAATAATCTTATGTAAAAGCTAGCAAAGTTTGTGTCTCGGCATAAGATTATTGAAAAAATATGGCAATAGCAATCGATTTTGGTACCAGTAACACGGTTATTGCTCGTTGGAACCCCGTTACCCAAAGCCCAGAAACTCTCAACCTACCTGGGTTATCGATTCAACAAAGTCTCAACCCCCCTTTGATTCCTAGCTTAGTGTATGTTGAAGATGCTTCAAAGGGGCAAGTTTTGGTCGGTCAACAGGTACGCGATCGCGGTCTCGATCTGAAAAACGAACCACGGTTTTTCCGTAGTTTCAAACGGGGTATCGGTGCGGATATTCAGGGATTCTTACCGGAATTAGATGGGCAAATCACTACCTTTGAACAAGTAGGGCAATGGTTTCTTTCTCAAGCGATCGAACAATTGGCGTCCTTACAAGGTGGGATAGATTCTTTGGTGTTAACTGTACCTGTTGATAGCTTTGAAACCTACCGTCACTGGTTGGGAAAAGTCTGCCAAGCTCTTCCTGTAGAGCAAGTGCGAATGCTAGATGAACCTACCGCAGCTGCTTTAGGTTATGGTATGACAGACCAAGAAATTCTTTTGGTTATTGACTTTGGCGGTGGAACCTTAGATTTATCCATAGTTCAATTGGATAAAACCGTACAAGCGACGCAAAAACCTTTAGGATTTATACTGAAGTGGGGTAATAAGTCTTTAGCAGAAGATTCAAAACAAAAGGTAAAAACGGCTCGCGTCTTGGCAAAGGCTGGGCAAAATTTAGGTGGTACTGATATTGATAATTGGTTGCTTGATTACTTTGCTAAAACTCAAGAGATACCAATTAGTCCTTTAACAACTAGATTGGCGGAAAAGATAAAGATTCAACTATCGACTCAAACCCAAGCTAGCGAAGTTTATTTCAACGATGAAACGTTTGAGAGTTATGAATTAGAACTCAACCGCGAGATTTTGGAAAATATTCTTAAAGAAAATTCCTTTTTTGAACGACTTGATGAGTCGATGACTTCTTTGTTGCAACAAGCGCGACGTCAAGGAATAGAAGTCTCAGATATCAATGCTGTTTTGTTAGTTGGCGGTACAGTACAGTTACCGACAGTCCAAACATGGGTGAAGCAGTATTTTGCTCCAGAAAAAATTCGTTGCGAACGTCCTTTTGAAGCCATTGCCCAAGGGGCTTTACAGCTAGCCCAAGGTATAGAACTCAAAGATTTTCTCTACCACAGTTATGGTGTCCGCTATTGGGATCGCCGTAATCGCCGTCACAACTGGCATCCTATTATTAAGGCTGGGCAACCGTATCCGATGATGCAGCCAGTGGAGTTGGTTTTGGGTGCTTCTGTAGAGAATCAACCCAGTATTGAATTGATTATGGGTGAATTGGGAGCAGAAATTGGTGGTACAGAAGTTTATTTTGATGGCGATCGCCTGATTACTCGCCGTCTTGGTAGCACCACTAGCAGCGTCAAACCTCTCAATGATAAAGACGGTGCAAGAACTATTGCTCAACTTACACCACCAGGGCATCCCGGAGGCGATCGCGTCAAAATTCTTTTTTTAGTTGACGAGCAGCGCTTTTTACGGATTACAGTTGAGGATTTATTAAGCAATGAAACGCTGTTAGAAAATCAACTTGTTGCACAATTAAGTTAAAAAGGGGTTAGTAGTTAGTAGTTAGTGGTTAGTAGTTAGTGGTTAGTAGTTAGTGGTTAGTAGTTAGTGGTTAGTAGGGGCGGAACGCCTTGCGCCCTTACAGTGAGTGGTTAGTGGTGAACAGTTGATAAAGTTGGGACAAATATAAGAAGTACATCAACTGAATCTATATTGACATCCATCCAACCTACAAAACCATAATAGTAACCATTAACAACCAACAACTAACAACTAACCACTAACCACTAACCATTATGTAATTTTACGGAAAAAACAACTTGAAATTAAGATTTAGTAAAGGAAAGCTTTTGTACTTGATAACTTCCGAAGAAATCCATATTTTATAAGAGACATTTAAAATTGTAACAATTTATGCAAATTTTTGTTAGGCAGCACCCCTCATAGAGAGGTACTTAGGATTTACGTTGCTTTCTTTTCTCTACTACTTCTGTACTACCACTGGTGTCCCTATAGATGCCCAGTTAAATAACCATTTAGCATGATTAGGAGCTAAATTGACACAACCGTGACTCACTGGGGTTCCGAATTTTCGATGCCAGTATGCTCCATGAATCGCATAGCCTCCACTATAGTACATAGTGTGTGGGACACGGGGAACATCATAGTCGCTACCCCGCATTCGGGTAGACTTGTGCTTAGATTGAATTTTAAAAACACCAGTGCGAGTTGGAGTGGATTTTCTACCTGTGGAAACAACAATTGCGTAAACAGGTTTGCCGCCTTCCCAAGCAACTAACTTTTGTTCTGAAAGCTTAACCTGAATCCAACGCTGAGTAGATTGTCGTAACGTCTGTATTTGTTGTTTGATAATTTGAGATTTTGATTGTGCCAAAACCTCACCTGATGCTGCAACAGAAACATTCAAGGCTAATACTGCACCAGCAAGTAACTTCAAGGGACTTACCCAAACAGGAGAAATCAAACTTTTCATGGCAGACATACTTACTTAATAGAGTTGAGGGAACGGTTTAGCTATCTTCTATACTGCCCAGTTTATAGCTGTAACATATCTTTCACCATACGCCATACCTGAGGACACGATACTTTGAACTCATAGGAATGACCTGCTGTAGTCTCAATGCCATGTTCCTACAGCGAAAAGAAATGTTTGCCGATCTTGATGATTATGATTTTACAATCTATGTTTTCTAAAAAAGTGTTAGCAGGGTTAGGAATATCGACAGCAGTGGCTGTTATGGGTTTAGGTTGGTCAAAATTACCCTTGAAAGCAAAAATACGTGTTTCATCAGTTCAATATGCACTGACGACTAATCTGTCCATCACTCTTAAAGGTCATGCAGCTTGGATTTATGCAATAGCAATTAGCCCTGATGGAGAAATCTTAGCCAGTGGCAGTTATGACGGCACTATTAAGATTTGGAATTTGCAAGCAGGCAAAGGCAAATTACTCTTCACCATCGCTGGTCATGCTGATGCAGTTGAATCCCTCGCTATTAGTTCTGATGGTACTACCCTTGCTAGTGGTAGTTGGGATAACCAGATTAAGTTATGGAATCTCAAAACTGGCAAAACAATTCGCACTCTCTCAGGACATTCAGACGATGTCGAATCTGTTGCTTTTAGCCCCGATGGAAAAACTGTCATCAGTGGCAGTTGGGATAAAACAGTCAGATTGTGGAATGTAGAAACTGGAAGGGTAGTTCGCTCCTTGAACCAGAAAGAAGCTGTAAGAACCATCGCTATCAGCCCTGATGGAAAATTTCTTGTAAGTGGCACAGAAAATGGAAAAATTATCATCTGGCAACTTTCAACAGGTAAGTTAAAAACAATCTTGACTTCCCATGAGAAATATGTATCTGCGCTCGCCTTCAGCCCTGATGGAAAAACGTTTGCGAGTGTCAGTCAAGACCAAACAATTAAGTTATGGAGTCCTCAAACAGGCAAACTGCAACAGACTTTTAGCGGACATGATAGTGCAATCTTATCCGTTGCTTTTAGTACAGATGGACAAACTCTTGCCACCAGTGGGTATGACCAAACTATTAGGTTATGGAATGTCCAGACTGGAGAGTTATCAAACACCCTTACAGGACATGAGAAAGCGGTTTGGGCTATTGTTTTTCGTCCCAAAACCAAAATGATTGTTAGTGGTAGTGCGGATGAGACTGTCAAAATTTGGCAAATCCTACTAGTACCGCTTCGCGGAGAGCCTGGGAACCCTAGCAATAGGGATATTAAGGCGGCAATGTCTTAAGAATCACCTAGCATGGACGGCAGGTGAGTGTCAACAAGTTTTAATTGTGACATTGGCAATAGTAGAGGGAACCGTCAATTCAGGGTTCGGTTAGGCTCACTGAGTAATAGTCAAGAAACTGCTAAATTAGTTTGTAGAAGTATACATAACTATGTAAATCACAGGTTTCTACCATGAATAATCTGTCAGATCCTAACCCAGAATATTTTGGTAGTGAAGTGTCAAACGGTAACTTGTTGTGGCAATACGTTCAATCTATGAGTCCGGAAACCATTGCCCAACTTTCTAAACCTTCATCTCCCGAAGTGCTTCAAGCAATGGAACGCACGATTATCTCGATGTTGGGAGGTCTGCCTTCAGAACACTTCACCGTCACTATCACAACGAGCAGCGACAACCTTGGAAAGCTTCTCGCTGCTGCCATGATGAATGGTTACTTTCTGCGTAACGCTGAAAATCGTATGGTCTTTGAAAAGGCTTTACAAGCAGCAGATGCTCACTCGGAAGCATAGGAACCAATTTTTTTGTAAAGACGCGCTGTAACGCGTCTCTACATCGTTTTCAGAGATTTCTTTCAAATATAACTTTTGCTAGCTTTTCTTGACATCCCGAGCCATGTTAAGAAAGTAATCCATTTGAGGATTGGGACTGCGGGGACGAATCTTGGTTTGTGTTTCAATTTTTTGTGCGGGTTTGGATTCTTCTATTTTTGATGGCTCGGTTATACTGCGCTTTATCTCCTGTTTTGTATCAGGTTCTAAGAAATATTGAGAATTGGAAAACCCAAATAGGTTAGCAAAAAAATTCTTGACGTTGCTAAAGAAGTTAAAGAGACTTCTCAGAAGAAATCCAAACAAGGCTTCAAGACGAATAAAAGTATTTTGAACGATTTGTATTAAACGTGACATGGTAGCGACCCCTCTATAGCTACTATGTAGTTATTATATAGCAATCCTATTTGATTTTTGAAATATATGTAGGGTGGGCATTGCCCACCCTACTGAGATTTTTTCATAAATCATGATTTCTTTATAAATCTCCAGATAGTGCCAAGTCAGTCAATTGCATGATTTTTTCAAAGTAGAAATTGTGCGCTAAATCAGTTAAAGCTGATGCTAATTGAGCATACTCAGTAGGAATATACCCTATCAAGTTAAAAATCAACTCATCACTACATTGAGCAGCAGCAAGATTTAACTCTCTTAACCAATCAGGAGACATCTGAGATAAATCAAGAAACAAATCCTCTGTTGACACAATGTCCTCTGATGCTTTATTATTTGCGTCATCTACAGAGTTATTTTCTTCTTCATAAAGGTATTGCAGATCCAAATATTGTTTTAATTGTTCTAGTAGCAATTCTTCTCGAAACGGCTTTTTAATAAAATCATGACAACCTGCCTGAATCATAGATGTTTTTTGTTCCTCGAAAGCACTAGCCGTAAGGGCGATGATGATGGTTTGAAACTGGGCATTGGGCATGGGAGATTGAGAGTGAGCAATTGCGAGTGTCTTTTCCCTTGCCTTAATCTGTCTTGTTGCTTCATAGCCATCCATAACTGGCATTCGCATATCCATTAACACTATATGTGGATGCCAAGATTCCCATTCCAAGATAGCTTGTATACCATTATCTGCTTCGCGGACGCTAAATCCAATAGTTGACAGTAATTTCACCAATAATAAACGACTGTCGATCGCATCATCTACCACTAAGATACGGTACTCCGGTTGATTGGGTGCTAAACCAATCACTCGGTTTGGTACTGGGCTAATAATATTTTCGCGTTGACTAGTCAATTCAATAGGGATGTAAAAAGCAAACGTACTCCCCTCACCTAAAGTACTGCTAACGCTAATCTCACCACCTATAAGATGCACGTATTTACGGCAAATGGCTAACCCCAACCCCGTTCCTTGTTGTGATTCTCTCCCAGTTTCCGTTTGCCCAAATGCTTCAAACAGCAAATCTATTTCATGAGGTGCAATTCCAAGCCCAGTGTCTTGAACCTCAAAGAATAAGGCATTGGGCCTTGGGCTTTGGGCATTGGAAGCATCCCAATTCTCCATGCCCCATTCGCCATGCCCCATTTTTACACGTAACGTTACACTACCACTGTTAGTAAACTTGATGGCATTGCCTAAGAGATTGAGCAACACTTGACGCAGCTTACTGGCATCGGTTTTCACGTTCTGGGGAAGGTTTGGATCTAACTCAAACACGAGTTCTAAACCTTTTGAAACTGCACGTAAATGCAGCATTTGTTGCAAGTTATCTAACAGGTGATGTAAGTTAAAAGAGTTGATGTTAAGCGTTGTCCTACCTGCTTCGATCTTAGACATTTCCAGAATGTCATTGATTAAGTTGAGCAGGTGTTCTCCCGCACGATTAATGATGTCTAGATTTTGCTGATTTTCTTGAGATAATGTACGATCGCGACTCATCAATTGGCTAAATCCAAGGATAGCATTGAGTGGAGTCCGCAACTCATGACTCATGTTAGCTAGAAATTCACTTTTGGCATGATTAGCAGCATCAGCCGCGACAACAGCTTGTTGCAACGCTGTTGACTGTTGTTGAGTTTTTGCCAGTAATTCTGCTTGCTGTAGTACAACTCCTAACTGATTGCCTATTTGCACAACAATATTAATTTCTCCCGTTTTCCAGTTACGAGGATGGGAATTTTGATAACTGGCAAGAAGTCCCCAAAGTTGTTCGCCACAAAATATAGGAACGGTAATATAAGCTTTGGCTTGAAAGCGTTCCAAAAGGTTAATGTAACAAGTGTCAAAATTAGCTTTGTAAATATCAGGAACACACAAGAAACTTGTACCACGGTTATATACACAACCTTGTGTTTCTTGCATATAAGTATCTAAAACTTGATTATCTTGACTGTTAAATAATTGAACAATACAACGTTCGTTTTCTAAAGTATTTTTAGTATGATTGGGGTGATTTTTATGTTCTTCAATGATAGACTCCCAGCTTTTGCCCACCGACTCCGCGATAAACTCTCCACTCCAATCTGGGTTAAAACGGTACACCACAACGCGATCGCAATTAAGTACTTGCCGCAATTCTTGTGTTGTGGCTGCAAAAATGGTTCCCAGATCCAACGATTGCCGCATACTTTGAATCACTTGAGATATGGCTCGCTCTCTTTCTGCACTTTCCCTTAATTCAACTTCTGTATGCTCACGAGATTGTATTTCATTTTTCAGTTGAGCATTTTGCTCTTTTAGCTGTTTTTGCCATCTTTGAGTATTGATTTGATTTTCTATACGTAATACAATCTCTTCTTCATTAACTGGTTTTGTAAGATAATCAAAAATTCCTAATTTCAAATATTTTAATTTTTCAGAAATTTTCTTGATAAGAGTCATCAAGATTATTGGAATATTTTGGGTTTTCTTATCTGATTTTAACTGTTGGCAGAGTGTATAACTTTCTGTTTCTGGTATGTTAATATTTAACACAATCAGATCTGGTAATTCATGAAGCGCCTCTTCTTGTTGAAAACTAACTCTTTGAACTCTGTAACCTTTATGGATAAGGATGTCAAATAGCTTGTGTAGCTGTTCTGGTCGATCGTCAAAAAATAAAATTTTTGTATCACGAACATCCTTTTCCATAAAATAAAGCTTTTCCTTTTCTGACGTTATTAAAAAAACTCAAATTAGAATCGCCACCAAGTCTTCTGCACGTAACTTAGAATACCCATAGCCACCGCACCCAGAAGCAACAGCCAAATAATTCCTCCCGGAAGAAAAGTAATCACACCAAAACCTCTCAAAATCCAGACAGCGATCGCAACACCAAGAAAAATTCCAAGAGATTGGTTTAATCTACGATTTAACTTAGACGAATTCATTCCTAGTCCTCCAAACATTAGAAGCTTACTTTTGTTTAACTTATCTTTTTTTATTTTATCTTGACAAGATTTTACAAATCCTAAAAGACTTATAAAGTGTGTAGTGTCAGAGCTAAACTCATTATTCTCTTCTATCAATATTTTAAAGAATATTTCAGTATTTACACTGAATGCGATCGGTGAAGACTTGTGAACAATTTAAGAATATGTTTGAAAAGTATTGGACGAAGATAATTCGCTCTTCGTGTAGCACTGATGTCCTTTGGACATGGGGCTATATGCTAACTCCCTAAGTTGGGAAACTCGCCGGCTTTCCCCAAATTCACCCCAAGGCAATGACTAGTGGATTTTTACCCATGTTGGTTGCTTGTGGGATATCTGACGCTGAGGAGAGAATTAATCATATGAAATTAGAATGCTAAAAATTTTAATATTAGCGATAAGAAGAGGCTGGTTTGTATGAAGTTTTGGTAATAATGGCAAATCCGTGACTATTTCCGGAAAACTTGTATATTGGATTGGAACTAAAATTGGCATATTTGACTCAATTGAGTTCAATATGCAGTTAAACCTTTATAGTAGTGGTTATTTTGAGGAGTGACTGAAAGTAATATGAGTGCATCGTTAATATCAGAGACAGTTATTACTGGTTCAAATATGGTTTGGAATCAAGATCAACAATCTTTGTTGATGCAAGGCGAAATTTTGTTACAGACACGTTCGCATACAGCCTGGGGTGGTGCAGTGACTGCCACAATGTATGTGCCACTGGTGCGATCGCAAGTGTGGCAGCAAATCACGGATTATCCCCGTTGGGTACAATATTTTCCTGATGTTACCAGAAGTGAAGTTTTGCAAAGAGGAGAAGTGAAGCGTCTGTATCAAGCAGCACAAAAAGCCTTCCTATTTTTTACGGCTCAAGTAGAAATATATCTGAATGTTGTGGAAGAACTTGGTCAGCAAATACAATTTCAGATGGAAAAAGGAAATTTCCACGATTTTGCAGCTAATTTAGAGCTAAAAGATTGTGGCAATGGCACTTTACTGACTTATGGAGTGGAAGCGACTCCAGCTATACCCGTACCATCAATTTTTATACAACAAGCAATGAACTTTGAATTGCCAACAAATATGCGTAAAATGCGACAAGTGCTTTGTAAGGGTTAGTAAAAGTGATGTCACAGGCAACTGAAATTTTAGACTTTTGGTTTGGCAAACTAGATGAACCGGGTTATGGCAAACCAAAATCTTCTTGGTTTAGTAAAAAACCGGAATTTGACGAAGAACTTCGCATCCGATTTTTAAGCGATTATCAAAAAGCAGCGGCAGGAAATCACGACGAATGGATCGATGCTCCCGATAGCTGTTTGGCTCTCATTTTGCTGCTCGATCAATTTCCTCGAAACGTTTTCCGAGATACTCCCGAAGCCTTTTTAACGGACTGGGAAGCACTCTCAGCAGCGCATCACGCCGTTGCCCAAGGCTACGACAAGAAACTTCTACCTGTCCAACGCTGGTTTATTTATCTCCCCTTTGAACACAGCGAAAACTTGGAACATCAGCGTAAGTCGGTTCAGTTATTTGAGCAACTCACCAACGATCCCGACAGCGCCAGTTGTATTGATTATGCTATTCGCCATATGAAAGTCATTGAGCGTTTCGGTCGCTTTCCCCATCGCAATGCAATTTTGGGAAGAACCTCAACATCAGAGGAAAAAGAGTTTTTAAAACAGGCAGGTTCTTCTTTTTAACAGTGACCAGTGACCAGTGACCAATGAATCCCCATATTTAAAGGTAGGGGATTTAAATCATGAATCAATTCCTTTTTTTTCATAAATAAATTTAGGGTCTTATACCATATAGGTAACTGGTCACTGGTTACTGATTACTGGTCACTGGTTACTGGTTACTGATTACTGGTCACTGGTCACTGATTACTGAAATACATACTGCTTATATTCTGATAAATTTCTTGAATCTTGAAAAACTATTGGTTCACTGTTAAATAAAACTGCATCTAGTTCGCTTTCCGTGAAAGAATAGCCTAAAGTAGCAGCAAAATTAACAATCTTTGTTTTATCCCAATCCCATATACCAAATAATCCCCGAACGCAGCACTGACGGTAGTATTGCTCGTAAATTGCTTGCTCCGACATCAACGTGTCATAAAAACCATTCACTTGCTCTAGTGCCATAGCATTTCATCCCCCTTTAGTATGATTTGTAGCATCTAGAAAAGCTACACAGATCAACCAGTTAATTCTGGTTACATACATTATTCAAAAGGTTTGAGTTCTGGCAAGGATAAATTTAGAAAAAATATGAAGTGTAAAGGATAAAGGATGAAAGATACTTCTACTTTATCCTTCATCCTTTATCTTTCATCCTTTATTTGATGCAATACAAGGTCGAAGCTCATCGCCAAAAAGCCAGCCTTGAGTACCATCAGGTAGTTGAACTTCTGTAAAATCACCGCGCGATCGCAAAAACAAAACCCGTTCGCCTAAATTGAGTTGTTTCATTGCGCCAACTTCCGTTCCTGGTTCGGGGCGTAATTTAGCCATAAACCTACCCCCTGGAGGGGAAATAATACGACAAAGTTGGGGTTTTTCGGATAACCAACTCTGTTGTGCGTTACTTCCGCTTGTATTGTCAGCGTTAAAAAAGACCAAACCACCGATCGCACTCGCACAGGCGGCAAAACTCACTCCTAAGAGGCGTGGCATTTTGCTAGGTATTGAGGCAATTGTAGATCGACCCGATCGCAAAATAATCTTTGAATGTTCTTTAAAGCTGTGAACCTTGGGCATGCGTATAGTTTTTACAACAGGCTGTTGTGGGGTTATCGGTACAAGTGCGAATTCAATTGGAACATACCCTGCAGGATAATCCTTGCTTGCGATCGCACTCACCCTAACATTGAGTTGTCCTAAACGTATACTGCTGCCAATAAAAAGTGGTATTTCACCAGCCAAAAGCAATTGACCATCAACAATAGGAGGGTTCCTTTGGCGTAAATTCCGCAAATAAAATCTTTCCTTAGCTAGATGAAAAAAGATTTCAATATGTAGACCTGATACAGTTGGATCGTTCAAGACAATATCGCACTCTTCGGGATTGCGACCAATACGAACTCTACCGGACTTTTTACTGTGTTGCTTCTCGGTAATTTTGCGATTCTTAGCTAATTCTCCTTCTTCCCATTCCAAAGTCAGTTCGTGTAGAGTCGTAGTTGTCACAGTCGCCTCAACGCTTGAAATTTGGTTATTAGGGTAAGCCGCTAATTCTCGAAGCGCACACAAAGCCTCAGTTGCTGTTTGATAACGATCCTTGAAGTGATAGCGCGTCATTTGAGTTAAGACAGATGCCAATCCCGGACTGACACAAGCTAGATGCTGCCACAAAATTTCTCCTGTATTCGGATCGTCTTGGAGTTTGTGCGGATACATCCCTGTTAGCGCTTGAATCCCCATCATTCCCAAGGCGTAGATATCACTGCTAGGACGGGGTAAGCGTCTAATTTGTTCGGAAGGCATATATCCGCGAGTTCCGACGATCAGAGTGAGATTGTTATGTCCCGTCCGAGTTGCCGTTTGACTCCGCAGTTGTTTAATTGCGCCAAAGTCAATGAGAACTAATTGGTTATCTGAAGCGCGTCTAATGAGATTGCTAGGTTTAATATCGCGATGAATCACCCCTTGGCTGTGGACAAACTCCAAAATGCTCAGTACCTCAATGAGCAATTGGATAACTTGGCTTTCCGTCCATCTAAGCCCCAAAGTTATTTCTTTGTTAAGAGAGTATCCATCAACAAATTCTTGTACCAAATAAAATTCTTGATTCTCTTCAAAGTATGCAAACAGTCGGGGTATCTGGTCATGGCTACCCAACTTTTGCAACGTTTCAGCTTCTTTTTGAAATAGCCTTCTAGCAGTTTCTAAAATTTCAGGGTCGGTACTAGAAGATTTGAGATGTTTGAGGACGCATTTAGGGTTTCCAGGGAGGTGGCTGTCCTCAGCAATGTAAGTTTGCCCAAAGCCTCCTTCACCCAATACTTCAAGGACTTTGTAATGTCCTGCTAGTAACTGCCCAATCATGTTGTGACGGTGATTGTAAAAAGATTGCTCCAATGATTCCCCACGTAAAGAAAGGATAAAGGATAAAGGATGAAGGATGAAAAGAACAATGAAGAATCAAGGGTCATAAATAACGACTTTTCATACTTTACACTTGAGACTTCACACTTTATCTAACATATTTTTCTAAAAAATAGGGAAATCAAAATTGAGAATAGATTTTTGTGGTTTGTAGCACATTTTTTGAAGTGCTTTAGTGTCGCTTATTTAGGTAGATATCAATAAAACGACCCCAGTACATAAATGAATATCAAATCTAATAAACCATTGTTGCCAGTTTGGCATATTTGCCCAAAAGCAAATTCAATTCCTAGACATATTTTTGTTTCCTTATTTTGTCAAATTTATATGAATTTAAATTAGATAAATAGACTACGGTGAGCCAGAATAACATAAGACCTCCCATACCAAAAGTTTACAATAAACATTAATATCTTATTGTTAAAATCCTCTAAAAAGTTAGAGGCTATACAGACATACAGATACGTTTCTGTATTAGCTAAGTACATCACATCACAAACGTAACTTTTATAAAAATTTGGAAAAAAAGCTTTTTATACAGATAATTCTACGGTAAAAGATAATTTATGTCTGAATAAGAGCATCCCTATTATGAAGAACTGTTTTCGGCGAGAATTTGGTACAATTTGTATCAGTATACTCTTGACATTATGTGGATGTGTGTCTCCAAAGGATTTAGATAATGTCAAATTTGAATTGCAAGATAAGCAACAGCAGCTTCAAGAGGCGCAGAAGCAGCTGAAGGATAGCGAGCAACAAATCCAAATTCTGCAACAGCGACTCAAACAAAAAAATTCTGATATTGCGATCATGAGTACCTGTTTGCAAGGTGTGGGGCGGGCGTTATCTGATATGGGAGATGGGAACCGTTCGGGGGCTTTCGTGAATTTATCGTCAGTAGCGCAAGAATGTCGTCAATCCGACACTATTGCAGAAAAAGTGCGCGTTGAGAAAAACAAAATATCCACCATATCAGTGAGCAGTGACCAGTGACCAGTGACCAGTGACCAGTGACCAGTAATCATGAGGTACCTCAAAGACAAGAGAAGAAATTCTTGACAAAGTAGGGATAGCATTAAATCTTAAATCAGGAGTTAAAGATATGAGCAATGCTACCCTCAATTTCCAAACAGCAGCTAGATACCAAATGCTAGCTGCTGCAGGTAAAAAATATTTACGTCCAGGTGGTCGATTAGCAACAGAGCAATGACTCAAATGGGCTAATTTCCAGCCCGGAGAGACAGTTTTAAAATTAGCCATTTGATTGGATTGCTAGTTAACAATACTCATTCACTATCTATAATTCTGTATTTCCACATCTTTGATATTTAACATGACAACAGAATTCTTCTCTGCAATTCTGTTTCAATCTATGCTTCTTTTTGTATGACTCATACATTGATTCAATAACACCAAATAATTACTACCTACCACAAAGCAATCTTTAAAGTTTAATTTTTTTAAGGCGTAACAAAAAGATCTGGTGTTGCTGTATAATAGATAAAAATTCCCCCAAAGAGTTAACGGCTCCAGGGGGACTAAGTAAATATATAATTCTTTTACTGAGTTCTATGGTAGCAACATCAGAAGTATTTTGCCAGATCCCCTTACAAAAAAATATTTCTTCTTGCCTCTCCCAAATCCAAGAAGCAACCCTGGTACTATTGGAAGCCTCATCAGAACTGGCTCTCATCCAAAAGAACACTGGCCAAATTGAATTTATCCGAGAATTAAAACGCTGCCAACAGAACCCTAAAGATATTAAAGAATATTTAGAACTGGTACAGATATACTCTGAATGCGACCATTTAGCTAGTACGGTCATATAGTAATAATTTCGAATAATCGTAATATAATGCTTAAAAGCGATTATTCCGAAATTATGCCATATATTACACCTCAAGAAGCATCCAGAGTTACTGGGTTTCATGTAAAGAATGAGCGCTAATTGGGCAGATGAAGGCGTTGTCCTGTATCAAATCTGCTACAGGACATAGACGTTACGATCTAACCACTCTCAAAAAAATGATTGGAAAGGATGAGAGGGCGGTTGTTCTTTATGCGCTTAGTATCTACTCATTCTCAGAAAGATGATCTACAAACTCAAATTGACTTTCTGAGAATGAATCGTGCCGAGAGTGAATTAATATCTGAGATTGGTTCCGGATTAAATTTCAAACGTCGTAAATTACTATCAATACTAGAGCGAGTCATTAAAGGTGAAGTCAAGGAGTTAGTAGTAGCGTACCATGATAGACTTAGCCGATGCAGGATTTGATTTGATTGTTTGGCTATGCGCTCAATTTGATTGTCAAGTTACTGTATTAAATGAAACTAAATTATCCCCTAAGCTTGAATTAGTCCAAGACATTTTAACAAGATTGCATTCATGAGCACGCTAAACTTTATTTTTTGCGTAAATATGAGAAAAGCATCTCTTAGACTGTCGCCAAAGAGTCTACTAAAAATGAATATTTAATGAAGTTTGCCGAAAGTTACGAAAACACCGATTAGGTATTGTATATTATTAATATTTAAATAAAACTTAGGAGGTGATTGAACGAATGGCAAACAAGAAACAAAGGCGAAAGAAAGGATACATAGGCTGAAATAGTAAATCTAGCAATTATAAATTCTGACGGAAAAGTTTTTTATAATATTGGCACTCCTAATTACCTCTGTTCAAGCAACATTAAGCATAAAGGAAATGCTGACTTGAACGGTTCCAGAAATGTCGGGTTAAAGTTCTTACGTAGATACTTTGAAAACCCGAAAATAATGACGAAAAGCCTCGTGAATGGTACCTCCGGACAGGGAACCTTTCCATCGGTCGTCTGAAAAGGCGGGGTTGGGTTAAGATCCATCGTTGCAAGGTGGCTCCTTGCTTTGATTTTAATCCAGGGTTAGTGGCGCTACCCATTTGGTTCTAAAGAGTTGAAACCTCGTACTGGTAAAGAGCAAGTCTCTTGAATGCTAGGGATGGCGGATTCAAAGAGCCAGAGAAATGATGAGAAAGTAAGATTTAAGCCGATTTTTCGGAATTATCCCAATTTCCTGTGTCACAAGAAGTTGTTAAAGTTCTAGAAACCCAGTCCTCGATTACAGAAATTTCTCTTAAAGCTTCTGTTGTTGAAGAAAATAGTTCATCCTTGAGCGTCACTCTAGACCCAACGCTCCCCAAAATACAATGGCTGGGACAAGAATTTATACTGTTTGAGGCAACCAAACAATTGGTTTTGGAACTCCCCAAACCCATGCCCATCCCCATTCAACCACCCTATTCCTCCCCTGAAAGTGTCGAACGCCAAAGAACCCTACAGAAAATTACTCAGTACCAAGCTTATCTATCCATGGAAAAATCCCTCCTCAGAACTCCTCTTAGCGAACTCTCTTCAATAGAACTTAAAGCAGTTGAAGTCCTCTTAGAAGCAGCCATCGGTCAAGCTAACTGGAACCAAATTAAAGAAGCGATCGCTCTTGTCAAACCCGATAGGAAAGATAAAGTCTGGTTTGCTTTATCAAAAGAACAGCGCACCAAAGCGCTACTTGCATTCCCGCCACACTATACTCTTCTCAAAGAGGCCGTTAAAAAGAATCTCATCTATGATTTTCAAGAAGACAAATCGGGTAAGGCGATCCATCTGAGAATCCGCAATACAGTACCGGGAATGTTTGATGAATTAGTATCTATTGAAAATTTAGAATCTTTTTTCAATACACTTTCTCCAAGGGCAGATTTTGGATAAGTTGCTGCAAGAGGATTATCCGCAGCGTTATCAATCTGCGGAGGAAGTTTTACAAGATTTAAACCCAACAACCTCTGGTTAAAAAATTATTAACTGCATCATTGGATTGCTGGTCACTGGTCACTGGTCACTGGTCACTGTTAATGATGGACGATGCTGAATCCACGGCTTTGCAACTTCCAGTTGTGCTGCAACGCTAATTAGGGTAGCTTCTGCTGCAGGGCGTCCTATCAATTGCACGCCTATAGGTAAACCATTACTATCAAAACCTACAGGAAGTGCGATCGCAGGTTGTCCGGTAGCATTAGCGGGTGGACAAGGTGCAACCCAACCAATAATTTTTTGGAATGTTTCTTCGGGGCTTAACTCTGCCCATTCTCCAACGCGAATGGGTGAATGGAGGTAAACTGGCAACACGAGTATATCCACCGTGTCAAAAAATGCCACAATTTGTCGGGATGCAGCTTGCATTTGGTAAACAGCTTGGAGGTACTCCCCAGCAGAACCGCTTCTTTCAAACAACCAGCGAGTAAATGGTTGCAAAATCTCAGGAGGAAGCCCTGATGAAGCTGGTGCAGCTTGCCACACAATTTGAAATGGTTCTACTATCCCACTAAAATCAGGGCATTTCTCTTCCACAACATGACCGAGTTGTTCTAATAACTCGACTGTTTGCAAAACCCCTTGCTTGCAGTTGGTATCTGCTTCGCCTATGGGAAGGATTTTAGTAGAATAGGCAATTCGCAAACGTTCTGGTTTGACTTCAGTCGCCGCCAGAAATGATGGTTCGGGATCGGGAAGCCAATATGGATCGCCCGTGACATAGCCAGACAGCACATCTAAAAGTGCAGCCGCATCTGCAACAGTACGCCCTAAAGGACCATTCATTGCAATGCCATTCATGCGATCGCCCACTGGTGCGTGAGTCACGCGTCCCCGTGATGGCTTGATTCCCACCAAACCACAGCAAGCAGCTGGTCCCCGCACCGAACCGCCACCATCAGAACCTTGGGCGATCGCACATAACCCTGCTGCTACGGCTGCAGCCGCACCACCACTCGAACCGCCTGGAGTGTATTCCAAATTCCAGGGATTTCTTGCAGGAGGAAAGCCCCTTGGTTCGGTGTAAGGACACGCACCCAGTTCCGAAGTTGCTGTTTTACCCAGAATAATAAATCCCGCGTTCTTAATGCGTGCAACCACGCCATCATCATAATTAGGAATATTATTTAATAATGCTGGATTTCCAAAAGTGCAAGGGACACCTGCAAGGGGGTTTAAGTCTTTGATAGAAATTGGCACTCCAAAAAATGGTGGCAACTCAGAAGTACTTGCAAGAATTTCCGTTTTAGCTTTAGCATCTGTAAGAGCTTGCTCTGCCAAAACTGTAAAATAACTTCCTAAATGAGGATTCAATTGCTGAATGCGTTCTAAGTAGACTTGTACCAACTCTAGAGGCGACACTTCCCGACGACGAATTAACTTTGCCTGTTCTATGGCTGGGGTAAAAGCTAGATCGACTTGATTCATTTTTTTTTCAGGATTCAGGCGATTTCCGAGAAAGATTGTACATCTGTAGGGGCGCAAGGCATTGCGCCCCTACCTATAAATTACCGATTGATTCCCCGGTAATTTATTTTCAGAAAATCACCTAAGCTATGGTCACTTCAGAAGATAAATAGATATCTTGGATGAGGTGAAATATCTTCACGCCTTCGTCAAAAGGACGTTGAAATGTCTTTCTGCCAGAAATTAGCCCCGTTCCGCCAGCACGTTTGTTGATAATAGCTGTGCGAACTGCTTCTGCAAAGTCATTTTTTCCAGAAGCCCCTCCAGAATTAATTAGCCCTGCACGCCCGGAGTAACAATTTAGAACTTGGTAACGAGTTAAATCAATTGGATGGTCTGTGGTTAAGTCAGTATAAACTCGCTCGTTGGTTTTACCGTAACTCTTTCCAGTTCCCTGGGCAACGGCTCCATATCCATTGTTACTTTCTGGCAACTTTTGTTTGATAATGTCAGCTTCAATCGTCACACCCAAGTGATTTCCCTGTCCTGTCAAATCAGCTGCTAGGTGATAATCTTGGTCTTGCTTGAAGGCATTATTCCGCAAGTAACACCATAGAATAGTCACCATTCCCAAGTCATGAGCACGTTTAAAAGCTTGGCTGACTTCTTGAATTTGTCTGGTAGACTGGTCTGAACCGAAATAAATTGTCGCACCGACTGCAACTGCACCCAAATTCCAAGCTTGTTCAACTGAGGCAAACATAACCTGGTCAAATTGATTGGGATAAGTCAACAGTTCGTTATGATTAATTTTGAGAATAAAGGGAATTTTGTGAGCATATTTGCGGGAAACAGCCCCTAACACTCCTAATGTTGTAGCAACAGCGTTGCAACCTCCTTCTATTGCCAGCTTGACAATATTTTCTGGGTCAAAGTAGATAGGATTGGGCGCAAAAGATGCACCTGCTGAGTGTTCAATTCCTTGATCTACAGGGAGAATCGATAAATACCCAGTGTTAGCAAGACGTCCGGTAGAATAGAGGGTCTGCAAATTCCGCAAAACTTGGGGGTTGCGATCGCTACTCAGCCAAACTCGATCTACAAAGTCTGGTCCTGGTAGATGCAATAGATCTTTAGAAACTTTTGCCTTGTAGGTGAGCAAGTCGTCAGCTTCTTTACCCAACAAGGACTCAATCGAATTAGGCGCAGACAGCGTTGTTATCATGTTACTAGTTTCCTCAGGGAATTTACAAGCGTGTCTTTGCCTTTATGATAGCTTTTGAAACGCTAATATGCGATCTAATTCTATACTTGTAGTAGCAGCAATCACCTGTCTAAATGCTCCTGCTAATTCTTGAGACTTTTGCAAAATTGCTAACTGTCGGCGCAAGTGAGCACTATAAATTCCAGTCATTGTGGGCGCTTCTTGCAATAAATCTTCTAAACTTAGATGTGGAGAATTCACTGCAGGGACTCTCGAACCAGATTTGTTGATTCGCACTAGTGGTGAAATGCGATTGAGCAATTTTCTCCTCTGGCAAATGGCTTATACAGAATTGTATTTTAGTGATACTTTTTGGCCCGATTTCGATCGCACTGGATTTCATCAGGCTTTACTCAGTTACCAAGCACGCGATCGCCGTTTTGGTCGAGTTAAAACTTCTTTGTCTGCTTAGCCAAGTTTTCAGATCCCCGACTTCTTGAAGAAGTCGGGGATCTAATTGAGTTTTGTAATAAGTCTTAATATTTTATTTTTTTCATTTCCCATGTCTAAATAGCCATGAAATTACGTGTATTTACTTAATTTAAGGCATTAAAATATCAAGATTGACAAATCTGGAAAAGTCAATTTAGAAAGTGTAGTAGTTATTATAGAGATTGACTTGGGGTTTGGCTCGTGAAACCACAGGATGAGTTCCTAGTGGTGTTATTTTTTTGACAACTGTCATTATGTTTACCAATTGACTGTATCTCTAAAAAAATTTATATTTCTTAATATGTCTGTGGTAAGCAGAACTACTTTGACAAGATTGTTGAAAATTTGTTAAGAAGGATTACAAAGTATCGCCCTAGGAAGTAAATCTTATGATGAACACTGTTGATAGTAGTAAGCCACCCCATCATGTCGTTATTGTCGGTGGAGGATTCGGGGGTCTATACGCCGCGAAAGCACTGGGACGCGCTGATGTAAAAGTTACTCTAATTGATAAACGCAATTTTCACCTATTCCAACCACTGTTATACCAAGTTGCTACTGGTAGTGTCTCCCCTGCAGATATTTCCTCACCACTACGTTCTATTTTAAGTAAGAGCAAGAATACGAAAGTGCTGCTTGGAGAAGTGACTGATATCGATCCCCAAGCACAATTCGTTATTTTGGGCGAAGAAGCAATACACTATGATTCCCTCATCCTTGCTACAGGCGCAAAACATTCCTACTTCGGGAAAGATCAGTGGGAAGAATTTGCACCAGGTTTAAAAACAGTGGAAGATGCTATAGAAATGCGCCGTCGTATTTTCACGGCGTTTGAAGCGGCTGAAAAGGAAACTGACCCCGAAAAACGCCGTGCTTGGCTAACTTTTGTTATTGTTGGTGGTGGTCCTACAGGTGTAGAACTAGCAGGTGCGATCGCAGAACTGGCTTATCACACAATGAAAGAGGATTTCCGCAACATTGATACGAATGAAGCACAAGTTTTACTTCTAGAAGGTATGGATCGGGTTCTCCCTCCTTTCGCAACAGCATTATCAAAAGAAGCAGAAGCGTCTCTCACAAAGTTAGGTGTTGCCGTACATACAAAAACACTGGTAACGAACATAAATGGTGATATTATTACTCTGAAGCAAGGCGATGAGTTCCAACAGATTGCCGCTAAGACAGTGTTGTGGGCCGCAGGTGTCAAAGCTTCTCCTCTGGGTAAGTTACTGACAGAACGTACAGGGGCTGAGTGCGATCGCGCTGGAAGAGCGATCGTTGAGCCTGATTTAAGTATCAAAGGATTTTCCAATATTTTTGTGATTGGTGACTTAGCACATTTTGCCCATCAGAATGGCAAACCTCTACCTGGTGTTGCGCCTGTAGCCATGCAGGAAGGACAGTATGTTGCTACATTAATTAAACAGCGCCTGAAAGGTAAAACACTGCCACAGTTTTCCTATACTGATATGGGTAGCTTAGCAGTGATCGGACAGAATGCTGCCGTTGTAGACTTGGGTTTTGCCAAATTTACAGGTTTTGTAGCATGGTTATTCTGGCTTGTTGTTCACATCTATTTCTTAATTGAGTTTGACAACAAGCTCTTGGTCATGATTCAGTGGGGCTGGAACTATTTCACCCGCAAACGTGGGGCTAGATTGATTACTGGTAAGGAAATGCAACCTGATGGTAATAGGTACTACGGATCGGCAAATGATAGACAGTTGGTTAGTGGTTAGTAGTTAGTAGTTGGTAGGGGCGCAAGGCATTGCGCCCGTACAATTGTTGGTAGGGGCGCAAGGCATTGCGTCCGTACAATTGTTGGTAGGGGCGCAAGGCATTGCGTCCGTACAGTGGTTAGTGGTTAGTGGTACTTTTTAACAACTAACAACTAACAACTAACAACTAACAACTAACAACTAACAACTAACAACTAACAATGAACAAACCTTGGGAAAGTATACCAGTCGAGAGGCAAAAATCTATCTTGGAGGCGATCGCATCCTCAAGGCTTCCCAGTTGTATCGTTTCTCCTGACACAACCGAAGAACTAGCAGCAGTCATTGCAGAAGCACACAGTAAGAAGCAGCGTGTATTGCTATGCGGTAGTGGTAGTAAACTCAACTGGGGTGGGTTAGCTAAGGGTATAGATATTGTCGTCAGTACGGAACGGATTAACCAACCAATCGAACACGCTGTTGGCGATCTGACTGTTACAGTGGAAGCAGGAATGAAATTTTCTCACCTGCAAAAAATTTTGGCAAACTCCAAACAATTTCTGGCGATCGATCCCACTGCACCAGCATCAGCAACAATTGGTGGTATTGTTGCGACTGCTGATACGGGTTCCTTGCGACAACGTTATGGCAGTGTGCGAGACCAAATACTGGGTATAACTTTTGTGCGGGCTGATGGTAAAATTGCTAAGGCTGGGGGGCGAGTGGTGAAAAATGTTGCCGGGTATGACTTGATGAAGTTGTTTACTGGCTCGTTTGGCACTTTGGGTGCGATCGCTCAAGTCACGTTTCGTTTGTATCCTTTTTTAGAAGCATCGGGTACAGTGGTGCTGGTTGGGGATGCATCGGCTGTATCTCAAGCCGCTGATACTTTGCGGGGATCTGCGCTCACACCAACTCAGTCGGATTTATTGTCGCTTCAATTGGTGTCTGGGTTGGGTTTGGGTCAAGGATTGGGCTTGATAGTTCGTTTTCAAAGTATTGCTGAGAGTGTGAAAGAACAGTCTAATCAACTTTTGGAAGTTGGGAAGCAACTGGGTTTGCGGGGGATGGTTTATTCGGGGGCTGATGAAGCGGATCTATGGTTGAGATTGCGAGAACTAATTGATGATTTTTCTCATTCGCCTGTAATGACTTGCAAAATAGGAGTATTACCTACTTCTGCTGTTGAGGTTTTGACGCGCTCGGAGTTGGGTTGGATTCATGTTGCGAGTGGTTTGGGGGTGTTGCGGTTTGAGGGTGAAAAGGTTGATAAGGTGTTGGAGATGAGGAGTCTGTGTGAAAGGAATGGCGGCTTTCTGACTGTTTTGGTGGCGTCGATGAGGGTGAAGGAAAGTTTGGATGTGTGGGGTTATGGCGGTAATGCTTTGGAGTTAATGCGTGGGATAAAAGAACAGTTTGATTCTGGGTATATTTTTAGTCCCGGTCGTTTTGTGGGTGGGATTTAAGAATTTTGAACCGCAGAGGCGCAGAGGGCGCTGAGAAAGAGAGGGGAAAGAGAGTAGGAAGTTAAGAAGATGGAAGTTTCGGAAGGTTTTTTGGATAAGAAGGTTGGGTTTGATGGGAATCGTCCTCCTGAACCGAAGTTGATTGATAGTTGTGTTCACTGTGGGTTTTGTCTTTCGACTTGTCCTAGTTATCGGGTGCTTGGGAAGGAGATGGATTCTCCACGGGGGCGGATCTATTTGATGGATGGGATTAATGAGGGTGATATTCCTTTGAATGCTGTGACGGCTGAGCATTTTGATAGTTGTTTGGGATGTCTTGCTTGTGTGACGGCTTGTCCTTCTGGAGTGCAGTATGACAAGTTGATTTCTGCGACTCGTCATCAGGTTGAGCGGAATTATCAGCGCAGTTTACCTGAGCAACTGTTTCGGAGGCTGATTTTTTCTTTGTTTCCTTATCCGAATTTTTTGAAGGTTTTGCTGGTTCCATTGTTTGTTTACCAGAAGCTCGGTTTGCAAAAACTAGTGCGGAATGTTGGATTGTTGAAACGGGTGTCTCCTCGTTTGGCTGCAATGGAGTCAATTCTGCCGGAGATTACTATAAAATCGTTTCAAAATAGTTTGCCAAGTGAGATTCCTGCTAAGGGTGAGAAACGCTACCGAGTGGGGATGATTTTGGGGTGCGTGCAAAGGTTGTTTTTCTCTCCAGTGAATGAGGCGACTGTACGAGTTTTGACGGCTAATGGTTGTGAGGTGGTTATTCCTGAAAGTCAGGGGTGTTGTGCGGCGCTTCCCGAACACCAGGGACAAACAGAACAGGCGAAAGCGTTAGCAAGGCAAATGATTGATAGTTTTGCGAATACTGGTGTGGAGTTCATTATTATTAATGCTGCGGGGTGCGGTCATACTTTGAAGGAGTACGGTCACATATTGGCTGATGATTTGGAGTATCGGGACAAAGCTAAGGAGTTTGTTGCGAAGGTTAGAGATGTTCAGGAGTTTTTGATGAGTGTTGGACTCACTGCAAAGTTGTCTCCTCTGACTGATAAACCTCTGACTCTGGTTTATCAAGATGCTTGTCATTTATTGCACGGTCAAAAGATTAGCGTCCAACCGCGTCAGTTGTTACGGCGAATTCCTGGGGTGAAGTTGCGCGAGCCGCTTGATGCTGCTATTTGTTGTGGTAGTGCAGGTGTTTACAATATGTTGCAGCCAGAGGTGGCTGAAGAATTGGGTAGACAAAAGGCACGGAATTTGCTAAGTACTGGTGCGGAGTTGATTGCTTCTGCAAATCCTGGTTGTACTTTGCAAATTCGTAAGGCGTTGCAATCTCAAGGTAAGGAGATCGCGATCGCGCACCCAATTGAGTTGTTGGATTATTCGATTCGGGGTGTGAGGCTTTAATGAATATTTAAAACAGCAGTCTCCAAAACGTTGATTAGAAAGGGGCGAGTTGAGCTTCTAAGGTTTTCTGTGAAGCTCAGCTATTAAATAATACGTCCCGTGCTACCTTTAACTCATGAAGAGTGTATTATACTATTGGAACAAATTCGCTGGAGGGGACAACCTCAGTGCCCTTATTGTGGCTCGTTGAAAGCAAGTCGGTATAAGAGAACGCACAGATATCATTTTAAAGACATTGCACTTAGATAATATTTATTGACTTCTTTTATAGTCCATATCACTAACTGGGACACTCAGCTAGCTGAGAGGATGTGTCACAGTCCTGAGCGAATATATAGCAATACAGTTCAGTTAAGCAGTTATTTAGAAACCCGGTATCTTGGAGATACCGGGTTTCTGCTCCCCTCGCGACCCTTAACTGAACCGTATTGGAATATATAGCAGTTCTCACTTGAATGAAGTACAGATTTATCTGTGTTCATCTGCTACAGGCTACAGTTCCTTGATAACTGAAAACCGCTAGAATTCGCCTTTGGGGTTCACCAGTTCCCAGGGTGTGGGAAACCCGCCTGGTTTCTCTGGACGCACTACTAAATAAACAAAGTGCCGTAAGGCAAAGGGTTCAAAACCCACGCAGGTGGGTTTTGCCTGTATAGCCGCGACTTCTAGTCGCCAAGGCAAGTATTTACAAACATCCCCTTAAATAAACGCAAAAAAAGAGGGATTTTCCCTCTTTACTAAAGAATTTCATTTTCTTCAATGCTGCGATCGCTATCGCAACGACAAATGGATTACTCTTCAATTGCTGCTGGTATTTCCTCTTCAATTGCTGCTGGTATTTCCTCAGCAACAACAGCAATTTCTTCAACGGCTGCGGGTGCTGCTGCAGCTTGACCTTGTTGTTTCGCCAGCAATTGTTCCCTATACTTAGCAGCCATTTCTTCCGCTTTATCATAGACCAACTGACGATTTTTGATCATGTCACCTGGTTCTGGTTCCAACTGCTTGGTAGATAGTGAAATACGACCGCGTTCTGCATCCAAGTCAATGATCATGACTTTCACTTCATCATTGACATTGAACACGCTGTGTGGTGTATCTATATGTTCGTGGGAGATTTCAGAGATGTGCAGTAGACCGCTAACACCGCCAATATCAATAAATGCACCGTAAGGTTTAATACCGCGCACAGTACCAATAACTACCTCACCAACTTCTAGACGGTTCATCTTACGCTCAACTAGCGCTCGACGGTGAGAGAGAACAAGGCGATTGCGCTCTTCATCTACCTCTAGGAACTTTAACGGCAATTCTTCGCCTACCAACTCTTCTTTCGGTTTGCGAGTGCTGATGTGAGAGCCGGGAATGAAACCACGCAATCCCTCAATCCGAACCAGCGCACCTCCGCGATTGGTGGCAAAAACACCGGAACGGACAGTCGCATCTTCTGCTTGTAACTGCCGCACTCGTTCCCACGCTCGCATATACTCTATACGGCGAATGGAAAGTGTTAATTGACCGTCTTCATTTTCATCGGTAAGGATGAAAAATTCCCGCGTTTCATTGGACTGTAATACTTCTTCCGGGCTATCTACCCGGTTGATAGACATTTCTTGTATAGGTATATATGCTGCCGTTTTTGCACCGATGTCAATCAGAGCGCCGCGCGGCTCTATACTGAATACTGTACCAGGTACTACATCACCTGGACTAAAATGATAATCATACTTGTCTAGTAGAGCAGCGAAATCTTCATGCGTAAAACCAATTTCAGGAGCGGTTAATTTCTGATTGACCATGCTAATTGTTTCCCAGTTATTTTTCTCCGTAAATGTTTTGCCTCCTAGCGATGTATATGCAAGCGCCTACTTTCAGGCATTCCACACTTACATCCCTGTTCATATTAGCGCAAAAGAGCCGATCTGAACACATTCACTTCCAGATCAAACATTATACCAGATATCTTATTGATATCTGTCAATCTTCCGGAGAAAATAAGGAAATTAATTTTTACTACCTTTATAATTACCTATTTTATCAACAAATGCTCTCACGTGTTGTGGAAATAAGGGATTAGTGATTAGGGAAGAGTACAGATTAACTGGTCACTGGTCACTGGTCACTGTTAAAAGTGATGGATGAAGGATAGAACCATAAGTTTTTATCCTTCATCCTTCTTCACACTTTATACTTGAGTTTACTTCTCTTCTTTGTTTTCAATGCGAGGAGGTTCGCGAAAAGCGATCGCAAAAAAGAGAGTTCCTATAGCTAATGCCAAAATTAGAATGTAAGCAACGCTTTCCATAAGTCAAATTCCTGCCTACTTACCCACCGATTACTACCGTATATTATACCCAGATTTGGGAAGAAATGGTTAAAGAAACTGGTCATTGAGGATTGGGCATAGGTCTTTTTCCCATGCCCAATGCCCTTTCCCCTATTTCCTAAGTTGCTTCCTTCTTACGGGTTGTCAAGTCACCCACTTTGGCGAAGACACCAAATTCGACTTGCTCTTCGATGTCTGAGTCGATACCAGCAAATACATCTCGGTAAATTGTCCGAGAACCGTGCCAGATATGACCAAAGAAGAACAACAGAGCAAAGACAGCGTGTCCAAATGTAAACCAACCTCTGGGGCTGGTACGGAATACACCGTCAGAGTTCAATGTTTCTCTGTCGAATTCAAAAATTTCTCCACCTTGAGCCTTCCGCGCCCATTTCTTAACTTCAGCTGGGTCATCAAATGTTTGACCATTTAAATCACCACCGTAGAAGCTAACGGTAACGCCAGATTGCTCGAAACTATTTTGTGATTCTGCCCGACGGAATGGAATGTCAGCACGAACAATGCCATCTTCGTCGGTCAATATGACGGGGAAGGTTTCAAAGAAGTTGGGGAGACGACGTACTGTCAACTCTCTACCTTCAGCGTCCTTAAATACAGCATGACCCTGCCAAGACTGGGCAATACCGTCACCCTTGACCATTGGACCTGTACGGAATAGACCGCCTTTGGCAGGGCTATTACCGACATAATCGAAGAACGCGAGTTTTTCAGGTATTTGGGACCAAGCTTCAGCAGGGCTTGCACCTTGAGCTAGGCTTGCTTGCACCCGGCGATCGATTTCTTGTCTGAAGTAGCCCTGATCCCACTGATAGCGGGTAGGACCAAACAATTCGATTGGGGTGGCAGCGTTACCGTACCACATGGTGCCAGCAACAACGAATGCAGCAAAGAATACAGCAGCGATACTGCTAGAAAGTACAGTCTCAATGTTACCCATCCGCAGGGCTTTATAGAGCCTTTCAGGAGGTCTAACTGTCAAGTGGAACAAACCAGCAATAACACCGACAATACCAGCAGCAATGTGGTGAGCTACTATACCACCAGGGTTAAATGGGTTAAACCCGTCGGGTCCCCACTCCGGCGCGACTTGCTGGACATGCCCAGTCAAGCCGTAGGCATCAGAAACCCACATTCCCGGTCCAAACAACCCGGTAAGGTGAAAAGCACCAAAACCAAAGCAAAGTAGACCGGATAAGAACAAGTGAATGCCAAACATTTTTGGCAAGTCAAGAGCGGGTTCACCTGTACGGGGGTCTTGGAATAATTCCAAATCCCAGTAAACCCAGTGCCAAACGGCAGCTAAGAATAGCAAACCAGAAAGAATAATGTGAGCAGCAGCGACGCCTTCAAATGACCAAAACCCAGGGTCGTAACTAGGAGCGCCAATAACGTTCCAACCGCCCCAAGAGCCAACTACACCCAAGCGTGCCATGAAGGGCAGCACGAACATGCCTTGACGCCACATAGGGTTAAGAACTGGATCGCTGGGATCGTAAATGGCTAATTCGTACAATGCCATTGAACCTGCCCAGCCTGCCACCAAAGCTGTATGCATCAGGTGTACAGAAATCAGTCGCCCTGGATCGTTCAGAACGACTGTGTGTACTCGGTACCAGGGTAGTCCCATCGACTACGCTCCTCCTCGATGATTTGTGTTTACAAAGTCAAGTTTTCAGTTTTTGTTATCGCCAAGCGGAAACTTATCCACCACTTTGTCTTAATAAGTTAGACAGTGCGGCGCTTGACAATTGTGTAACCACTACTTTTGGAGTATGACTCCGTAAGGCTACAGTTGCCAAGAGAAAAATGAGAATGTTTAAAAAAGTGTAACTTTTGATGGAGCTGTTTGCAAGCGTAGAAAATGGGGAGTAGTGAGTGGGGAATCGGGAATTGGGAAAATTCTCCCTACTCCCTACTCCATACTTCCTACTCCCTACTCCCTACTCCCTATTTTTAAACTACAGCCTCAAGACTCTGTAACTGGCATCGAGCTGATGCTGTTCCCAAGCGTTCTATAACTTGTTCAGCACTAATTAATCGCTTGAGCACAACTTGACCAATGGCTTGACCTGATTTTCCGACTTGCACTTGTGCTGTTGGCTTCACCTCTACCATGAGAACAGTGTCTTCTACTTGATAAAGCCACATCACCTCGTTTTGTTCTACTAAACAGATATTCAATTGGTGAATATCCGGTTGACGACGCCATACAGACACCTGCCATTGTCCATCAGATGCCCATACTCTGCCAACTGTCCAACCTTCAGATAAAAAGAAGTACTTCACAATTTTGACTCTCTCACTATTGGACTCTAATTTGCTTGTTGCTGAATCTTCCAGTAGCACCAGTCAGTACTATACAAATCTTAAGATTTGTGATATGACCATACAAACCTAATTCTTAAGTATATGTGGAGATTAAGTGTAGCTGAGATTTTACTTAGACTAGGTATTTGTCCCCATTTTTGGAATGCACCAGACCGAATATATTTAATGAGCACTGTTTTGACTACGGGACAAGGTTAACAAACTCTTGTGATAAGATTTGTTAATTTCATACAAAATTAGATAATTTTTCTATTACAAATTCATGTTTTTTTATTGCACAATTTTCAGGAATGGATAATACACAACAAGCGATTCGGCTTTAGCCAGTTAGCTTCGCGATAAGCACTCTTTCGGCTTGCGCCGAAGCGATCGCACTTGGAATTTGCATACAACTCGCGGATAGATGGCTGACTATCATAGTTTTTTGTCCCCAGTTGAATTGTTTATGTCTGCATTGAGGCTATTGGAAAATTTGCTAAATTTGCACAAATTGTATCCCTAGATTTCATGTTAAGTGTATAACTAAGTCAATGAAATCATTGATAACTAACTCTAATACGATCGCAGCGAGCGCCTGACCCGTACTTTAATTTAATAAACTGACTGCAATTCTGTTCAAAGATTCAGTTGCATCGGGAACATCAAACGTTACCCTTTGGTCTAACCATCTTTATTTCTGCTACATTCGCCCACTCGGACTAGATCCCCGACTTCGTCAAAAAGTCGGGGATCTAGCAGCCCCTATTTTCTTTAGGGCAATTAGCTGAATATGTAGTATGATATCTGACCACTAAGTTTAAAAAGACCAATGCTATGACCTGGTTTTCTTTCTCAGCAAGACAGTCGCACTGAAAAAATTTCATCAGCAATCATGAAAATCCCTCTTTCTCACTCCCTACTCCCTACTCCCCACTCCCTATTTTCAAGACAGTGGAGTCGAATCGCTAAATTTGTCTCTCTGTTTTGTGTATGTTTGCTTTTGGTTGTAAGTTGCGCTGGGGGTCAACAAACAACAACTTCATCTGGTTCTGTAAATACCCCTAGTGGAGATGGTCGCATTACTGTCGGTACTAGTCTAAAACCACGTACCCTCGACCCAGGTGATGCCTACGAAATGGCATCACTTGGGTTAATTTATAACATGAGCGATCGCCTCTACTATTACGAAACAGGAACTACCAAAATTACACCGCAGTTGGCGACTGCGTTACCTAAAGTCAGCCAAGATGGATTGACATATAAGATTCCCCTGCGTCAGGGAGTGGTGTTTCACGATGACACACCGTTTAACGCGCAAGCAATGGCGTTTAGTATAGAACGCTTCATTAAGAATGGAGGTAAACCTTCATTTT
Source organism: Scytonema hofmannii PCC 7110 (assembly GCF_000346485.2). Classification (NCBI taxonomy): domain Bacteria; kingdom Bacillati; phylum Cyanobacteriota; class Cyanophyceae; order Nostocales; family Scytonemataceae; genus Scytonema; species Scytonema hofmannii. The sequence continues at coordinate 5,294,582 of NZ_KQ976354.1, read as the reverse complement.
TACTATCTGATGTGGTAGATACGGTAAAAGCTACAGGCGAGTATGAGTTAACTATAGAGCTTAAAAAACCATTTGCGGCTTTTCCATCACTGCTAGCATTTCCAGGAGTGTGTCCTCTTTCACCAAAAGCTTATGAACTTGGTACGGGAAAATTTAAGCCAAATATATTTGTTGGTACTGGACCTTATAAATTAGCGCAGTATGGTACAGATTCCTTAAGATTTGATTTGTTTGATAAATATTGGGGAAAAAACCCAGTTAATAAAGGCATTAATTTACAAATTCTTACTAGTCCCGCTAACTTATTTAACTCCTTCCGGACTGGTGCAGTAGATGTTGCATATTTATCATTAGAACCAGATCAAATTCGGAGTTTAGATGATAGTGCTAAAAAAGGAGATTGGCAATCCATACAAAATCAAGGGAGTGTTGTAAGTTATTTGGTGTTAAATCGCAATCAAAAACCTTTAGAAAGACCAGAAATTAGACAAGCGATCGCATCAGTCATTGATCGTCCTGTTATTAACGAGCGAGTTTTGTTTAACCAAGCCGAACCGCTTTACAGTATGATCCCCACAACATTTGATGTTTCCCAACCATTGTTTAAAGATAAATACGGTGATGGTAATGTAGAGAAAGCAAAACAGTTGATAACATCTGCTGGTTTTTCCAAACAAAATCCCTTACGGGTAGCTATTTGGTATCCTTCTAGTTCTCCCACGAGGAGTTTAGCAGCAGAGATTCTAAAAGGTTATGCCGAAGAAAAAATGGATGGATTGCTGCAATTTGAAATCAATACTGTAGAAGGAGCCACCTTCTTTAAATCTATATCAAAAGGGCTGTATCCAGCAGCATTACTTGATTGGTATCCAGATTTCATGGACGCAGATAATTACATTCAACCTTTTCTAGAATGCCCTAAGGGGTCAGATACCGAGGGATGCAAACAAGGGGGAAGTCAGACTCAGGGATCGTTCTACTACAGTGAAAAGGTAAACAAACTTATCGAACAACAACGCAAAGAGCAAAATCCTGAAGTACGTAAGAAAATCATTGCAGACATACAAACACAGGTAGCAACTGATGTTCCCTACGTTCCATTATGGCAAAACAAAGACTATGCATTTGCCCGAAAAGGAGTCAGAGGAGTAGAACTCAACCCCAACCAAATTCTAGTTTACGAAACAATTAAGAAATAGGGAGTGGGGAATGGGGAGTGGGGAATGGGGAATGAGAAATAGAATCTTATATAAGTTCTCCACTTTCAACTCCCTACTCCCTACTCCCTACTCCCTACTCCCTACTCCCAATTCCCCACTCCCAACTCCCTAACTTATGTCTAGATCGAAAGCTTTACAATACTATATTATTGCCCGTCTGCTCCTAGCTCCACTTATGCTGTGGACAGTAACAACAGTTGTGTTTCTTTTACTAAGATCCACTCCGGGAGATGTAGCAGATGCTATTCTTGGCGGACGTGCGCCAGAAAGTGCTAAAGAGGAATTACGCAAACAACTAGGTTTAGACCTTCCCATATGGCTACAGTACTTTAACTATATGGGGCAATTGCTGCGTTTTGATTTGGGGTCTTCCTTGACAAGTCGCGGACAATCTGTATGGGAGGTCATTTGGCAATATTTCCCAGCAACAGTAGAATTAGCAGTTTGCAGCATGGCAATTGCCCTGGTAGTTGGGATTGGAGTTGGTACTCTTTCAGCTTCTCATCCCGGAACGGCTTTAGATGCTGGGGGAAGATTGTTTGGTATTATCACTTACTCTCTACCCATGTTTTGGGCTGGGATGGTTCTGCAACTGATTTTTGCAGTGCAGTTGGGATGGTTTCCTTTTGGAACTCGTTTTCCTTCCACTTTGTTAACCCCAAGAGCTATCACTGGTTTGTATACTATCGATAGTCTATTAACTGGAAATCTCAGTCAATTTTTTGCGGCTTTACATTATCTTGCCCTTCCCAGTATTACTCTGGGGGTTCTGCTAAGTGGTATTTTTGAACGAATTGTGCGCGTGAATTTAAAGCAAACCTTACAAGCAGACTATGTGGAAGCAGCTAGGGCAAGAGGTATTCCTGAGAATAAAATTTTAGTTTCCCATGCCTTAAAAAATGCCCTCATTCCTGTGATTACAGTTTTGGGATTGACTTTTGCTTCTCTGTTAGGTGGGGCTATTTTGACTGAGGTGACATTTTCTTGGCCCGGATTGGCTGGTAAGCTATATGAAGCAATTGCCTTGCGTGATTATCCCACAGTACAGGGAATTCTTGTATTTTTTGCAGCAATTGTTGTCATTGCCAGCATAGCCATTGATATATTGAACGCTTATGTAGATCCACGAATTAGGTATTAAATCTCATTTGTCATTGGTTATTTGTCCTTTGTCATTGGTAAGGAGCTCTGGTATATTTACATTTCGTCATATAGTTTTGTTGATTTGTGCTGGTTTGGAGTTGCGCTAAACGCGAAGACAGCGCAACTAGGGATTTCCAAGAAATAAATTACCCAATCTTGTGGGACGGGCGTCCTCGCCCGTTCTATATCAGTGGCGGGCTAGAAGCCCGCACCACAAGAGAAAGTTGGAGATTTTTTTATTTGGAAGTCCTCTACAAACTCTTTTTCAGTGTTCAACATAAAAGAAACAATTTTGCACGAATCACGTCCTATGTACGATAGGATGCTCTACTTGTAGCGATTGCGGTTCTATATGGTTAAAGAAAGCCTTCTCCGGACGGAGTGAGGTGTGAGAAGTGCAGGCACGACGTTGTCGTGCCTATCTTATTTTTGATGAATCTTATCTTGATGTCGAAATCTTCCTTACCTAAGTTGTATTTAATAATCTCTTGAAAGAGATTTCAATCAATTTGTCTTATAATATATTTAGTACTCACTACTTGTGCTTATACATAGCATCAAGAAACTGTTATGTGCGGCTTTGTAGGGGCAGCATAGCTATTTGTAATTATTGGAACGAGTTATTGATAATAAATTACTGTTTACTCTTACGCTCTATATATATGATACTAGCGATTCCTTTTAGTGTATTATTTGTTGTACTTGTGATTGGATTAGTCATACCAAAAGTCTATACAACTTTAACCCTAAAAAAAACAAAAGATAAAAACCATCCAAACTGGTTAGAATCAGCTTCATACATAGTAGAAAAATATGATAAAGATTCGTAATTCATAATCTTTAGTAAACGATTATCAACTGCGTAGTTACAATTTTGAAATCCAAATTTCTGTAACAAAAGGGTGAGTTTTCTCACCCTATAAAGTCAACATAGATTTTGTTTATGTTTAGCGCACAAATAGATAGCGGAAACCAATGATTAACAAAAAGATACCATACAGTTTTTTCATGGTCTCACTGCTGATATACGGTTGATTGGCAAATAAAGCTCCCAAAAAATTTCCAACTATTAGACCCAATGCAATAAACACTGAATATTTGATATTTAAATTACCGTTTCGATAATAGACTAATGCGGCTAGAATTCCAATTGGCAATATTTGAGCAGCGATAGAAGTGCCAGTAGCAAACTTTTGCTCTAAACCTAACAACAGCACCATCGCTGGTACCATAATTGCACCACCACCGATGCCAAACATACCGCCAGCAACGCCAGCAGCGAAGCCAATGACCAATAATTGGATGAGAATATTAGACATAAAACTGGTTGGTAGATTACTCATATTACTCTAATCATAAACCGCAACTACTTCCTTCCTAGAGCGCAGATTCAGTATTTAAAAAAGAGGCAAAAAACCTAATCTTTTATGAGCGTTTTTGAAGTCTTAGTGGTTCATTACAAGGTATTATCTAACAGACAAAGGAAACGAAAAATCTTTAGATAAAATAGACTTGGGTAGCATTCCATGAACACCTTTTTGTGGACTATTAACCACTTGAGTAATCCGAAAATTTACAGCTAAACTACACAATACATAAGCATCTTCTGGTGCCAAATTAACGAAGCATTCTAAGAAGTAAATCATATTTTTTAAAGCCAGTTCTAATGCTTCATCTAATGTTTGAGCAAATCCCATTGTAATAATATCCGTGGGAGTTTCAGCAATTGGTATTGTGAGTTGCAAATTCTTGTAAAGTTTTAGTTGGATAGTGCCATTCATAGAAGTTTCAATTGCCGTGACATTAACTTCACCATCACCTTGTGCTGAATGACCATCCCCAATAGAAAATAAAGCACCTGGAACAAAAATGGGTAGAAACACTTTAGAACCAGGTTGTAGTTCTCGATTATCGATGTTACCACCATAGTAACCAGGAGGAACTGAACTTCGAGATGCATCTGGTGTGGCGACACCAAGGATTCCAAAAAAAGGTTTGAGAGGAATTTTAATACCGCTACCTAGAGGATATTCTGCAATCTTGTTCTCTAAGTCAAGAGGTATGAATCTCAAAGCAGATTGATGAAAGATTTGTGGTAAAGCCCCCCAACCTGCACGAATCGCATTAAAGCCTACAGGTAAACTTGGTGTAATTGCTTCTAACTTCACTTCTAACACATCCCCAGGTTCTGCATCCCGCACATATATTGGTCCTGTCAGTAAATGAGGTCCTGCTGCTATTTTGCGTTCTTGTGGAAGATTGTGACAAATGTCAAGGAATGCTGGCGTCAGAAAATCTGGCGGTGCTTTGTCGTAAACGTAATAACCAGAATAAGTTTCTACTTCAACTGTATCGCCAGAATCAATTGTTAGAGCTGGTGGCAAAAGGTGAGAGAAACCACCCAAATGTACGGTTTCCTTGGTAGCTTTGAGAATGTGGTGAGCCATGGTTGCTGTCATGCTTCCTCAGAATTATGCCTAGAGCGTCGGTACAATCATCAAAAAGGGGGCAAAAAACCCGGTTTCTCTCTGCGGTCAAACTTGATATGTCGTAGGCTCAACTCGAAGGAACCGGGTTTTTGGTATTACTGTACCGATACTCTAGAATAACGGGTTTGATGCTCACCTGTAATACACACTTCTGTGTGTTTGAGAAGTGCGCATATTGTAACATGGTTTTGTATCTTTTCATTAACATAAAATTTAAACTTTTATAAAAAAATTCCTAATTTAGAAAATCTGAAGTTAAAAAGATTACAACTCCGCTTTTATATCCTTAGTTGAGAAAAAAATGCTTTTTGCAATATACGATTGGAGCTTAGTTTATTTTCTTGCCCAGAGCAATCAAAGCTCTTCTGCTGATGCAGGAGGTGCGTTTGGAGGATTATTAGGTTTAATTTTTGGTCTTGCTGCATACGTTTTCACTTCTTACTGCTTTTATAAAATTTACGAAAAATTAGGAGAGCAGAACGCTTGGTTTGCCTGGGTTCCTATTCTCCAATATTGGATCATGTACAAAGCAGGGGATCAGTCACCTTACTGGATTATTGGACTGTTTATTCCTTTTGTGAATTTTGTAGCGATAATTTTTCTGCTGATTGCCTTTGTAAATATTGTGAAGAAGCTTGGCAAGAATCCTTGGTTAATCCTGTTAATGCTAATTCCTATCGTTAACTTTGTCATATTGTACCAATTTGCTTTAAGTTAACTTTGACTCACAAATTTTGTTTACTGGTCTGACTAAAGTAACAATTCAGCCATTTCAAAAATCCGAATTCTTTCAGTTTGGTCAACGAAACATAGTCTGCTCTAGTAAATGAACAACAGGAAAGAAAACGGGAGCATCCCGTTTTGGCAAAAACCCTCAGAATAGAATTCTCTTGCTATACAAACAAAGTCCACCTACGTGGACTTCAATATTAAGTCCTTGTCTTGCGGACGAGGGATTGTATAGCTGTGATTTCAATCGCAAGCGTGTTTTTTCCAAATTAGGATGCTCCCAAGAAAACAGCGCTCATGCTCCTTGTTTCAAACCAACGCTTTTAAGCGTGAGTGCCTTCTGCATAGCTGCCTTCTAAATAAATTAGTCTGCTTATTATCAACCTGAAGTTTTAGGGATTGCTGCTGTAATTTCACGAAGCAACTTCACTTGCCAGTAAGGTATAGGAGCAAGCAAGATAGTGCCTGTTCCTTCAAAAGTATTTACCAAAAACTCACCAGAAGTCATCGAACCTAAAATTGATTTGGTTGCTTTCTCAACACGATAATTTAATGTATTTGTGCGGGCGATCGCAAAATTACCATCAACTACCAAACGGTCATTTTGTAATTGAACTACCTCTACAGGTCCTTGCGCCATCATAACCACTTGACCCCTACCTTTGACTTTTGTTTGAAACAAGCCTTCACCGCCAATCAAACCAGACAGTAGCTTATTGCGCTCAACGCCAACCTCTACATTACCATCACTTGCCCAATAAGCCCCACTATCCAAAATCCATTCAGTACCATTCAATTCCATAATATGGAATCCAGATAAAGAAGGCTCTAAATACAACTCTCCAGTCCCTGTATAAGTAGGGCGAAAAATATTTTCACCAGTTGCTAGAGATTTCAGAAAGCCACCTGCTGAAGGTGTTTTAGACTGCATGGTAATGTTGCCACGCATATAGTACAAAGCGCCAGATTCCGTTCGCACTGTTTCGTTTTGTAAAATAACCTTGACTAAGCGCAAGCCTTCTTTTTCTATAACTTCAAAAGTTGCCATTGTTTTCCTGCTCAGAGATACAGTTGCTAGGTTAATAAATATCTTTTCAATTCTGGCACTTGTATTTAGGGATAACTAGTTTTTTTAAACATTTTGACTTAAATATATTTTGTTAAAACTTAAGTAAGTCAGCGCAAATAATCGTCACTAGTTTGTAGTTGCGCTGTCTTCGCTAAAGAGCGACTAAGAACAGAATTTAGAAGTTTTACATTTCGTTACATAGGGAGATTTTTTCTAGTAGCGCGAACAACTCCTAAACTACTAACTACTAAGGATGACAGGCGAGACGCCTGTCCTACACTACTAACCACTAACCACTAACTACTAACATTTTTTTGCAAAAAATTAGACATGAATGGCCGCTCAAATAATAAATAGAACCAGTAAGCCATTAGTACTGATAGTGGTACAGCAACTAAATAAAATATAGTTAAAAAGCTAACTGGTGATAATTGAAGATTCAGCAAAACATTACCTACCACTGTTACTATCACGCCATGAGTGAGATAGAGACTGTAGGAAAAGCCCCCTAATGCAACTAGCCAACGAGTTTCAAAGAACCGTAAAACGAATGGTCTCTTTTTTCCTAGCATAATGAAATTAGTGCAGTAAATTAGCAAACAAGCAGTTGCTAACGCACAAAAGCTATCGCTAATCCATTCATTCAAGCCTAGTTTTTGCCACTCTGTTATGAAGGCAACAACAGCGAATATTATTGCCAACTTATCCCAAGGTAAAAATGTTCTTATTTTGATGAAGGTAGGTTTCTGAGAAAATCCAATATCTGCGGCTGCCATTCCTAGAGCAAATAAGCCTAAAAACCAGGAGTGGACTGCATCAAATCCTGTCACAAAATAGAATGGTACTACGCCAACTAAGTAAGCAACGACAACAACTGAGAATAAATTGAACCGCCTCCAAACAGGTAGCAATAATAGAGGAAATAGAAGATATATCTGCCACTCAACAGCAACACTCCACATCGGTGCATTAATAGAACCAAGTGTACTGCGACTGAAATTATGAATGAGTAAGAGATGAGTGAATACATCATTCAAAGAAAATCTTGGATGAAATTCTCCATACTCAGGAGATTCATGCCATTAAAAAATGGAAAAATTTTCTAATTGTACTATGAAAACTCCTAATAGTATGCTAAACCCAAGCGCTATATAGTAAGGTGGCAAAATTCTTCGCGATCGCTTCTTAAGATATGTCAACCATCCTCCTGATAAGTAACCACTTTGCGAACGAACTATCGGTAACATTAAAACGTAGCCGGAAAGAACAGTGAAAACGACAACAGCAAAATGCCCATATCGCAAAACTTTTCCTAGTATTAGGAAAAAGACTGGGAGTTCGTCCCCCATGTACCGATTTATATGAATCAGCATGATGTACAAAGCTGCTAGTCCACGCCAGCCATCTAAATAATGAAGATGTAGCCTCTGTTCGGTAGTTTTCCCTGACAACGATACTTGCATTTAAATCCTCAAAAAGTATATTATTCAAGCCTGACTTACTATGAAATTAGCAGTCATTGGGTAGATTGATTATTTAAGTACATTAGAAAAAATCTTTTGAATAAAATATGAAGAAACAAACAAGAACAATAAAGGGTTTTTAAAATTTCGTGGTAGATAAATATTTGCTCGCTACATCTACATTCACTTACTTACAGAAGATACATATAGCAATCCCAATACTGCTCTCCTAAGCCGGAACAGAAACCCTGTATCTGGGAGATACCGTGGTTTGGTGAGGCTCAGTAATTTTTCAAAAATCAAATCGAACTCCTATAAATGTAGTAAAAAAATCTAGAAAAATATATTAACCAATATTTATATCAACAAATTGAATTATCTCTGCAAGACCTTCTTGAGTTTTCAAGTTCGTAAAAACAAAAGGCTTACCACCACGCATTTTTTTAGCATCCCTTTCCATCACACTTAAATCTGCACCGACATAGGGAGCTAAATCAATTTTATTGATGACCAACAGATCTGATTTAGTAATTCCAGGACCACCTTTACGGGGAATTTTATCACCAGCAGCAACATCTATAACGTAAATCGTTAAATCTACCAATTCTGGGCTGAAAGTTGCTGCCAAATTATCTCCGCCACTCTCCAAAAATACCAAATCTAAGTTCAAAAACTGCATCTCCAACTGTTCGATCGCAGCCAAATTCATCGAAGCATCTTCCCTGATAGCGGTGTGAGGACAACCTCCTGTTTCTACTCCTAAAATGCGATCGCTTGCCAAAGCTTGAGAACGAACCAAAAATTGAGCATCTTCTTGAGTATAAATATCATTAGTCACCACCGCAATTTGATAGCGATCGCGCATTGCCTTACACAAAGCATCAACTAAAGCTGTTTTTCCCGACCCCACAGGTCCCGCAACACCGACTCGAAAAGCGTTCATTGTTGTTAGTTAGTGGTTAGTTGTTAGTGGTTAATTGTTTAAAAATACCACTAACAATTAACCACTAACCACTACTTGGGGGGTATTGACTCAATCTCCTTCCAAACAAAGCTTAAGTGGCTTAAGATATGTATTTAAGCCAGACCCCAAGGTAATGTTAATCGTCTAGACCAAGAATGCACAAGCAATCGTCTATTAGTTGTTTGCCTAAATGCATTGGGTAAGGGTAAAGAATATTTCCCATTGACCATGCTGGTGAAATTCGCATATAGTGTGGCACTCGGCACAATACTTTTAGATATTCTTCTGCCTGAAAATCTGGGCGGACAAAAAATGGTACAATTTCCATCATTTGCTGATGTTTGAAGGCAATATTTGCACCGTACTCATCGTCTTGAGAATCGAGCATATAAAGTTCCCGTGAAGTTTTACTGTCCTGACCTTTTTGTGTGTTGGGTAACCCTCCCACGGAGAAGTAATGCAGTAGTTCTGGTACAGTCTTGTCTAAGAAACCACTTAAATGCTTAAAATCTCGAGATAGAGCATCTTCATCCCAAGTTTTTCTATTAGTGATATACTGCGGCGTCTCATTCCCGGTTCTTAGACGAACCACTGACAACAAGTTAATTAATTGGTTATTATCGCGTGTATACTCGCAATTATGACCGGGAACATGATGAAAGTTCAAGACATCCCGTTGTGCCAGTAGATACTCATTCTTCAGTTGAAACCAGTTCTTGCTATCATTGTCTTCGCCGCGCTCGTTACGCCATCCTTCAGCTTCAATCAGCACAATTGTGGGTCTTTCTAAATGTTGTGTGAGTACGTCTGCTACAAACTGCACTAACTCTATGCCTTTTAACCGGATTCTACTTTGAACGCACTTTTTGTTTTCTTCAATGCGATCGCGGCGTGCATCGGAAAATAACTTTCCAACAGCAATTCCTGCTTGTGTATAAGAAGTCCAATCGCTCGCACCAGGAAGGAGTGTATCCACCTCACCTGTTGCACGTAAACGAACGGCAAGAGCATAGTGGATGTCACGCGGATAGCGATTGATTTTTCGACGACAAAAAGCAACAACGTCTAATTCTTGGGCAGTAATTTCTGGTACGTTTGCTGATGCATAAACTTCAGATGGTAGTCCATAGAGCGCTCCTACTTGACGTAATGTTGCGTCCAGCACAGCGTTCATAACACGCCCTTTTGTCTGTTTGCTGTAAGTAGGCTCCGTGTTTTCTTGGTCGTCTTCTTTCTCAGTTGTTTTTGGTTTAACCGTCTGTATCATTTGCGAGTTAATCTTCTCCAAAACGCAAGCTTCTCGGACTGCTCCTTTGATATTTTGTTGAGGTAGAAATTCCTTCTTTTTAGTCTGACCAATTTCAATAATGGCAAAGCAATAAGGATCTGTTTCTTGATGACTAAGAGAAGTAATATGTTGCTGTAGAAACTGACGCCATAAATCCCGCTTCGATTCATGTTGCTTCCGCATTTGCTTATCAAAATCTTTGCCATCTTTGGGAGTAAGCCCAGCTTTATCAAGTGGTCCTAGAAGATCTGAATTGTTAATCCAGAGTTGTGAAACTTGGATGTGCTCTGGAAAATTCTCCTCTTCCTTAAGAAGAAAGGCATCACGTAATTGTCGGAACCGCCACCTTGTACTTTACGCCATTGGATTTCTTGTTCCCTTCGTCCAGACCGAATAATGCACTTCTGCCCATGAAGTCGGGTTGCTAGAAGACTCGGAATTGCTTGAAAACCAAGCCCCTTTTCTGCATTGAGATCGCGAACCAGTGTTTCTGGCTTGATGCGTTTCCACTCCCAGTTTGTCGGCATGACTTCTACTGTTTCTAAAAAGCGATCGCAGACGCTATCTATTTCATCTTTTTTGCCTTTGTTATGATATTGCTGTGTCCACTTCTGGTCCCAAATTTGTACTAACTGTTGTATCCGATCAGGAGCAGGCGTTAATAGTGGATTTTCTGGCGTTCCCACAGCTAGTGCTTGAAACACAGGAATAGAGTTTTCTACCTCAAAATACTCAAAGCCGTGCGTTAAGGTAGGCACACAGGCAAGCAACGCATTATTCAACTGACGATATGGTGGCGGAACTGGAGGTTTTTTGCTCCGAGATAGTACGCGCTCCATTTCATAGCGAAATTTTGCTACCTCTTTAGCAAAAGGGAATGAAAGCACGGCAATATCCAAATTCACAAGTTCATCTGCTATTAAGCTCATGCGAGCAGGTAGCGCAGCCGTTGGTAACGTCGTTTTATTTGTCATATGCTTTCCTTATCTCTTGCATCTATTTCCCAAGTAAAGTTGTCGATATTTACTAAAGCATCAACTAAAGGTTGGTATAGGGCTTTACAGATTGGGTTTTTATCAACGTAGTCACAAAGTAAGTCGATGATTGCCGCCAACAAACTTGTACGTGGTGTGTCAGCTTGCTCTTGTTTGGCATTGTTTGGTGCCCAAGCTGCATCAACAAAGTAGGCGTGGAACGGAACACCTCCACGTAAAAGACGACCCACTGCCTGAATGATTAACCCAGCAGTCGTGGCAGCAAGGTCATGACGCGGAAAAGCACGTAATTCTTCATTATTACGCAATGTTTTGTAGTAGGAGCGATGTTCTACCGATCTCCAATAGCGTGCAGCAAGTTGACGTACAGCTTCGGCACGCTGTAAAACTCCGTCTTCTTGCCAAGCAACAAAATTTTCATCCTCTAACCAATCTAGAGTACGACAATTTAGCTCTTGTGCAATTGCTTGCGTATCATGTGGGTGTGGGTATGGACGGGTGAGAAAGTACACCGATCCGAAAGCTGCTTTGCCATTTTTATTTAGTATGTTGAACCCACGCCCGATGGAATTAATTGGTGCAACAAGGATTTTACCTCCTGTCAAGGCAAAGGTTTCAATGTCAGCACGTTTAAGCGCACCAAACTCTCCTACCATTTGAATGTCAAAGCCGTCCTCCATTTCCTTGGTATCTGGTGTAAGGTGGTACACGTATTCATTCATACTCGACCAGCAACCCCTGATTTCGTTTGCTGTCCAACGTGCTTGAGGGTAGGAATTGACAAGTAACAGTAGGCGTCCTCTATCCTCCCAAGAATTAGGGTCACCCTCGCTTAAGAGCTTTAGTCTGTCTAGTTCTTGTCCTAAGCATCCCGTGCCATTGTTAGCAACTAGTGCTTGTGCCATCTCCTTAATCAATCCCATTTTTTGACGCTCTGGCCGCCCAGAAATGCGTATGGCTTCGTCATTCCGTTTCTGCTGAGGTAGAAATTTGAAGTTGCTAGAGGCAATTGCCTCTCTTGCTTTTGACTCTGGCATTAAAATACCTTGCGGCTTGCCTACATGAAAGCGGGTTGAATGTGGCAAATACGAAGTTCCTGATAATGCTAGTACATTAGGTCCACGCTGACCATCCAAGTCTGTCAGCAAGCGATGGAAATTCAAAACATAGTAACGACCAATGTTTGTGTAGGCAAACAAAGATAGAGCATTTTCGCTGCTATTTTCAGATTGGTTGAAACTGTCATCTTTTCGAGAATAATAAGTGCCAAACTGCCGCCCTGTAGGAGGAAGTGGTAATATATTTAACATTGCAGTTGGCATTCGGCGGTGTGGTGGCTCTTCCTCAAGTTTGGATGGTCTGTTATGCCACTCATAAAAAACAATTCGTGTGTGTCGATCTAACAAAGCAATTGTGAGAGCGAATTGTAGACGATAAGCTAGAGTTTCGAGAGTGTCAACTGGATCTAATTCGTTCTCTTTTAAAGGATTTCGCCGTTTTTTCTTGGCTGGCTGTTGTGAATTATTTTGACGTTTCTCTAGTTCTGCTCGCAGTTCTGCTAACTGTCTTTCAGTATGTGGAAAAAAGTCAAGTATCCAAGCTTTGCAAGCAAGATGAATATTGCGATCGGTTGCGCTTTCGCCAATACTGTTAATTTGTTGAACGAGAAGTGCAAGTCTGTCAACTTTGGGATTAGATCGGGGTTGTCTGATTAAAGGATCTTCATCAAGCAATGCATCGAAATACTGCACAGTCTGCTGCACGCGCTGAGTGTTTGCCTTCAGTTGTTCCTCTGAAATATCTGGGGGATCGAACTCTTCGAGTCCAGTAAGACGACGAGCAAATTTGAACAAGAGGGAGTTGGGCGTAAAGTAGCCGCGTTCTATCCATTGACGTAAAAACTCATGCCCGGAACGCTTATCTAATAGTGTTAAGGTAGCAGTAATTGCTTTTTGGGCATCGCGTTCCGCACCTGTCCATCGCTGTGTTAGCGGTGGTGGATTCCGATTGAATCGCATATAATCCTCAGTCTTCACACCGATCTCATCAAATACACCACCATTTGTAAGTAAAACCTCCTCAGCATATACGTCGTCAAACCACTTAATAACCGTGTCTACCTCATCAAAGATAACGATATCCGACTGCTCGTAAACAAGTTCGCCTATCTTAATTGGTCGTAACTCAAGGTGACGGGGTAAACCTGCCATTGACATTGCGCCTGGAGTTGTGACCCAAACACGGGCAAGCGGCATATCGCGGTACACCTGTTGCGATGGGCAATTAGCTTAATCCAAGAGAAGCCTCTCATTCACTCTGTACTCAGAGGAATGATGAGATGAATCTTGGGGCAATGACGAATTGACTTCCGACTTATGTTAACCGTAGGTTAACGCGGGAGTGAAGTCGATGAGGAATTGCCAATTACGGCACGATTTGACATAAACCAGATCTCCTTTTAACAGGATTGACTTTATTAACGTTAACCACCTTATTTTTGACACCAGGATAGTTTTTCAACTTCACACCAGTACCTAAGTTTTGCATTCCAATAACTTCGTATACCTGACCTTCAAATTGAACTAAATCCTTGGGTTGGTATCGGTAACGGTATTTTTTAATTCGACGTTGCCCTTTTGATACTTTGTGTTTCCGGTAAAGTCTCAAGTTTTCACCATTTTTTTGTTTGTTGCGAGTTCTCCTACCTGAGGATAATTCCGAACCAGATTTAGTTGAGCCGTCTCTACTATCAATATATTTGGCATCATAGAACTGCTCCATCGAGCGCTTATTTCGCCTAATTTGTTCTAGGATTAATGATTCTACTCTTTTCTGAATAGTACCACCTGCAACAACAAATGCATCGTTGTGATGAGATTTTTCTATTTTAAATTCTCTTCTAATGCCTTTGGTGATGTAGCCATAAGTTGAACTATATCGTCCATCATTAGTCAAACGCCATCTAACTGTTGTCATAAAGGTTTCACCTTTAAATGACTTCAGCTTTGGCTCCCATCCACAAAGGAAACCACTCTTTTTATGATTTTTGGATGCATGGCATTTATTACATAAGGTAATCAGGTTGGCAGGTCTATCTGTTCTGTCTTCTTTCCAAAACCCTAAGTGATGTACTTCTAATATTGGATTGACATCTTTATTTTTACAATTGGGGTTTTGACATTTATGCCCATCTCTGTGCAAAATGTATTCACGTAAATTATCAAAGCCATATTTTTCTCCCTGTTGATAACCCACACCTTGGATTTCAGCATCCTTTATTCTCTGAATGTCAAAACTAGCTACTTCAATCGTAATTTTTTTGACTGGAACTATTTTCTGAATTTTATCAATGATTTTGTGATGAGTATCTAGTTTGTGCTGAATACTTGGTGCTAGCCAATTGTCTTTACGCCTACGATTATCAAATCTTGGCGCACGATATCTTTTTCTATTTCTTCTTTGCTGACGGTATTTTTTTCGTTCTGTCAATCGTTCAGACACACCTTTTAACATCTGAACTTCACCACCAATTAATTCTTCTTTCTCGTTGACTACACTGTACCCAATATTTTGATAACCTGCATCAATCCCTAAATTTCCTGGTTGAGTATAACCACTAGAACCATAAATTAATTGAATGGTAAATGGAGCGCGACAATAAATTTTGGCTTTCCCTTCCTTCAAAAGCAACCGAGCTTTACGGGGAGTCGTAGGCATTAACGGTTTGCCGTGTTTGTTGACAACGTAGACTTTCATGATTTGTATTCCTAATAAACAGGTAATCGCCTTACAGCGTGGTTCCCTTTGCCAATGTTTATCCAGGTTTTATACCAGCAACACTTTTCCTCTTCCTGTAGAAATGTTTAATCACTGGTCGTAGAGTTCAGAACTAGGGATCGAGACGCTACTCTCTGTATTCTGAAGTACCTATATATTCTGGTTAAACGTGGTGATTTCTTGCGTAACGAACCACCTAGGCTAATGACGTACTTCCTAATTTCTTAAGAAGCCCACATTCACCCTGTACCCAGGGGAATGTGTGGAGTCGTCACTAAAGAAAGGACATAGATGTGGACGCTCAGTTTTTTGTTGTTTGCCTCCAACTATATTATGTTCGCCATCAGGTGCCTTTTTTAAGGAGTGACATGGCTCGGTTCCTGGCTTAAGTGGCTTACCCTCTAAACGGTCAATGATATCACTGGAGTGAAGCCGACCTTGTAGAGGGCAAGCAGTTCCCAACCAACGATCGCCCCAGTGTGGCTGTCCGCGTTGCAAGTGTTCTTGATAATCCCTTGTGGCATAAAAGCGTTCCAACAACTGTTCATAGAGATACTGGCTTGCTTCCTCGCTCAGTGCTCTATCGTATATCAAGCCGAAATCTGGGTCAAATTCCTTGGGAATTTCCAATGGATACCATGTTAGCAAAGGTTTTCCTAGGAGAGAAAAAAGACCTTCAAGGGTGCGAGGGTACGGCGTGGCTGTCATCTTCAATGCCAATTTGTTACAGGCATGCTGTAACAAGTCAGGATAGGGGTAGTTATGGTTTTGACGGAAAAATTCTGCCAAACCCACAACAAGATAGTCAAAATTGTTGCTGTCTTTTGCCATAATGCCCTCATTGATAAACAAAGCGGTGCTGAAGCGAAGCCAACTTTCAGTCGATCGCTGTTTTATTTGTGATACAATTGTTCAATGAATTTGACACAACCATATCTTATCTCCAAATCCGTGTCAAGAAAAACACAAATGTTTCAGAGATGAAACAAGTCTTCTGATTCGAGTAAACGCACCAGTCTTGATGAATGAGGAACGATTGTGGGAAGCTACTTGGATATGAACCAATTGGCAACGATAGTTCGCACTAAGCGCGGCACCAGAGGATTGCGCGAAACTGCCAAGGAAATTGGAAATATTAGTCCATCCACACTTTCGCGAGTAGAAAACGGTAAAATGCCGGATATGGAAACCTTTTTATTACTATGTGACTGGCTAGAAGTGCCACCCGCCGAACTTATCAAGAATACAGAAGAGGCAGGGAATCCTTCTGTTTTGGAGACTCCTGACGCTATTGCAATACAACTGAGAGCTGATAAGAATTTAGACCCAGCGATCGCCAATGCATTAGCATCTCTGGTTAAGGCAGCATATCACGACCTTTCCCAAAGTAATACTAATCCAAAGCAGGAGTCCTAGAAATCGTGTCAATAACTCAAAGGTTATCATTTGCATTTATGCGAAAGTGTGAGGGAATTGCGACCGAGAGGCGCAGCTTGCTGAGATTGCAGGCGTTTGAGTCACTACCCGCAGACGTTCTGGCAAAAGAATTAAGAGCAACAGTTTTTACACCTGAGAAGATTCCTAAAGCAGACCAAGAGCAAGTAGCGGTACTACTGAATAGTGACGCATGGTCAGCAGCAGTGATTTGCCAAGCTCCCCTTTGGATAATACACAACCCACGCCATGCACTTACAAGGCGTGAGTCAAACCTGATGCACGAGTTTGCACACGTGCTGTTAAAGCATCAAATTGTCCGTTTCGATCTGAAGACTGGACTTCCCCAACGGCGTCAAAGTGACGAAGACGAGGCAACTTACTTGGGTGGATGTCTTGAACGCACCACCAACCAAATCAAAGATTATGGTTGGGGATTCTTACGCTATGAAACCGAAAGGTTCCACAACGTCCCCAGCGTTATCGGCGTCCGCGATTTATTCGTGGAACTTCTGTCCTCGAATACTCTAGAGAAGGTTTTATCACCTATTAACGAGCAATACCAATATCTGGCGGCAATGTTATATGATGCGGATAGATCGGCTTGGTAAATTTTACCAGTAGTGAATCTTGCCAGAGAATAATTATTTTTATTCCGTTTGACTTTTCCACTTCCATCATAAGCATAAGCACTTGTGTATTTAGGATTGATAGTTTGAACAATCCCTCCCAATTCAGTCCATCTCTGAGTTAATGTCTCTACTATTTTTCGGTGACACCAAAGATGGAATTTTTGTTTAGTTAGAGATTTCTTCCGACCTGCCTTAGCTTTCCATCCTTCAAGGTTTTCTATAACAATTACCTTAACTTTGTGGAGATTGGCAAAGTCTATAATTCTCTTACTAATTTTTCTGGCTATCTCCAAATTGATCTTTGAAGATTTGCGATATAGTCCTTTACAAAAACCCTTGGGGAGTTTTTTATCTTTTCCAATTCTTGCTTTGGTCTGCTTGGATTTATGAGCTATCATCATGCGTCGTTGATTGCGTCGGTCTATGTCTCTAGCTGGATTGATAAACAATCTTCCCTTTACAGTACCGTCACGACCAACGATTGAACAAGTTGCCGCATTATTTATACCCAAATCCACACCTAAAACGTCATCTGAGTCCTCCTTATTCACTTTGAGTATTTTCACAGGCATAGATAATTGACAAGTCTTTTTATTGACCACTAATGCCGGAGATTGCATTTCATTGCCAACTACAAGATGTCTATTGTCACCACATCCTTTAACTGGTATTTTATTAATCCATACCCAATCTTTACCATTCCACACTTTGATATCTACCGAACTGTAATTTAAGCCGTAACGAACTTGTTGACCCTTATATAAGGATGGATAAGAGTTACACATTGCTGTCAACACTGGCGGTTTAGCATCGCGCCTTGAACGAATACCAGATTGCCATTCTCTGTAACGGGTCTGGAAACTGGACACTATGCCAAGAGCATCTGCAATTGCAGCCCTTCTTAAATAACTTGGGAATTTTCGGAAAGACGGATATTTATAAATGACTTTTTGATAATAGTTATGTTTAGGCTCTGGATTATCTGTTGTTTTGTGTATTATCTTCTCAACAGCAGCAACCCTTTCCTTTGCAGATAACTCAGCGAGTTCTATCCATTGAGCATTTATAATTAAAACAAGAGGCTTGAGGAATCTTCGATATTCCTCTATCGTCATAATTAGTTGTTGCTTTTCTTCTGGTTTAGTCGCCAAATCCCAAACATCAGTTCTAATTATTTCTGATAATCCTTTTTTTCTCTTGCCCTTGTTTTTTCTCTTTCTCTTGCTCATTGGTTCGACCTACCACTATAATTTTATAGTACCTAAACGTTAAGGATAAGTCACGGGGGTCTAACACGTACAAAAAGAGCGGAACCCTATTATGGGATATCACCTAATACCCCTCAATTAATAAAGGGGCTTGAGGGTTCCGCTCTTTTTGAGGGGACAATGCGTCGTCAAGTGCCTGTAACAGAATCACAGAAAAATTGGCAGAAGGGACTAACTACTAACTCCTAAACAACCTTGTATATTGAGTTTCATGAGCCATGCTTGCTAAAGATAAGCCCCAACTACAACAGCTAAGGTTATCATCTTCTAACTCCACAATCTCCTCTACAGCAACAACAAGTAATTCTTGTAACGAGAGCAGGACTTGCTGTCCTGCAGTTTGTCCTAAAGGAAGGAGTTTTACACCACCCGTTATCAGATTGCTTGCCCAACTATGTAAATATGCTAATAGTGCTGCTCGTACTTCAATATTCCAATGTGCAGCAGCAATCCCAAAAGCAACAGCATAATTGCAAGGATTACCAACAGCATCTGTAATAGACACCATCTGTGGTAACAATTCTACCAGAAGTCGGATGAGCGATCGCCCCATTTGCCAGCTAGAAGCGCGTAACTCCTCAGTTTCACGAGCGGCAGATAACCAGCTATTCCAATAGGATAACCCCTTTAGATCGCTGATTTTCACAGACTGATAAGCCCGCATCATAACAGCACCTTCTAACCGAATTGCCCCGTAACGCAGCTCTGCTTCCAACCAATGTTGCAAGGTGACGCGGTCTTTTATTGTGCCATTTTCCACCAATGTTTCCAATCCTTCAGAATAGCTGTAGGCACCCACTGGCAAAGCAGGGCTAGCCAGTTGTAAAAGACACAAAAGATGATTTTCAGCGAGCATGATGGTGTCCATAAGCACCCGATTCAGGTTGAAAAGGTGTAATTTCTTCTTTGACTTCCAGCCCAAGTTGTTCAAGCATTGTGCGTAAAACTGGATCGGGAGATAACCGTAAATAAGTTGTTGCTATCTCTACAGGTACATGGCGGTTTCCCAAATGGTAAGCCGCCCTAAGTAAATCTAACAGTGTTTGGGCAGTGACCGTCAAAACAGGTTCTGGTTTGGCAGTGATTCTCACCAAACCCCCACTCGTTTCATCTAGCAAAATCTCTCCGTCTTGCAATACCATCCCTCTCGGTAAACGAACAAAGACAGTTTGTCCATCCTCCGTTTCAAAGCGATGACGGGTGCGAGTCCGTTCCTCCGCAGTTAAAGCCAGAGTTAGAGTCACTACTGTATCTGGATTTGGTTGCTTGCGCTGGGTCAAAGTATACATGGGCGTAATTCTTTTGCTAGATGAAGTTTACAGCAGCACAAGTAAATTAGGTGGTGAACATCCACGAAGATCGCTATGAGAGATCAAGATCATCCAACTCACCAACATCCTACGACCGATCGTCCAACGCCACCGTACTACGAGCCAAAACCTGCCAATATATCTACCGTTCAAGACCACGGACAGAACGATCCTGAAAAAAGTATTCCCATACAGCTTGCGCTTAACGCTTCAATAGGAGTGTTAGTCATTCTCCTTTTTGCAACAGCTTATTATTACGGGCTTCTTCACTAAGAATATTTTTCCTGATTTACCAAACAAAGCTAAAGGGCACGCTTGGAAATTATGTATTTCCAATTGTGTCCTTTGTAATATATAATTTAAGTAAGCATAATGAACTGCGTACACCAAAACGTCATAAAAATGGGCACTGGGTTCTCCCCTAACCCCTAACCCCTAACCCCTAACCCCTGACCCCTCTTCAAAGTCATTTATGAAATTACCCGAACTTAATACCGACACAATCGATCGCATTATTGAAATGGCATGGGAAGACAGAACACCATTTGAGGCAATAGAAAAACAATTTGGGGTGTCAGAAAAAGAAGTCATCGCTCTGATGCGTCGTGAAATGAAAGCATCCAGTTTTCGGATGTGGCGGGAACGAGTGACTGGACGCAAAACCAAGCATAAGCAAAAGCGAGAGTTTGTTGCCGGTCGGTTTAAATCAGACAATCAAAAGACATAATTACATCACAGACTGTCTAATTAATCACAATATAAGCTAGAGAGGGTATCTCCAGTACATCTGAAAGCAGTCTTTCATGGGAGGACTTAGAATGAGTACGTTTGAGAGAGATCCTCACACAAGCTCGTTACAACTGTTATCGTCTGTTATCAGTAAAAGTCAAAGCGAAATTTACAGGCGTAACCTTCTCATACCTTAATATACCGCAATGGATGGCTACAATGACTTTTTGGCTACTAGTTATTAGTGCTTATGTAGGTGTCAGTGGTGAATTTCTAGGTGCGGTATTTGGCTTAACAAAGATTTTGGTAATCACTGCAAAAGGACTTCCTCAAGGTCCTATTTGGATGGAAACCATTGTTGAAATATCCACCAAAGCTATAAGTGTGTTTATCCTGTTAGCCTGCGGCTTCATCCTCTTTGGTTTAAGACCAACTAAATCAGTGACCAGTGACCAGTGACCAGTGCTACTAATTTCCATCTGCGTCCATCAGCTACAGGGTGCGGTTCAAATTGATTAAAAAAGCAAGAAACTTTTGAGACACATATTAAGTCTCTTTCTATACTCTACTCAAGCACTCGCCCATGTTTGAATCCGCCAAAGGCATCCCAGGATTGCCTGATTTAACGCATCCTACCGAACTTATTCAATTCGGGAATCATCTACTCAAAGCCTCACTATTACTAGTATTCCTAGCGATCGCTCTAGGAATTGCAATTGCCCTGTTAAGTTTTGTCCTACATCGAAACCAAGAGCAACAAGCCCTTTTAATCGGAGAATGGGCTGTTACTTACTCCCAACTACTGAGAGGATTGCAACACTTAACCCTGGTATTAGTACTGATGGTAGGAGGATTTTTTCTCTGTTCCACTTTAGGTAACCGATACCATCATTGGGAACAGGCAAAAGTTGCTCAAGTTGCAGAGAGTGTTGCAGGCGAAAGACTAGAACAAATGGCACCCCAAGTGCGTTACATCACCGAAGAACCATATACGTATAACACTCAAGTTAATGGCAAAATAGTCAAAGTCAATGATAAGCAAAAAGTCAACCGTTTCTTGACCTTAAATGGTTCGCAAATTCAAGTCAAAATCGATCAAAGCGCAGATGTTCAAGCTCGCCGTGCAATATATAAAGTAGATTATGTTGCTGACTATAAAATAGTTAACCCACTTAAAGATATTAATAGTTTTTTCTTTGAAGCACAACCACCTATTGGTTATTCCCTATTGCAAAGCTACAAAATCGAACGTGATGGAACTCGCTTACAACAAACCAATACAGGCGATTATGGTTTTCCAATTCAACTACAGCCCGGTCAAGAAACAAGTCTGAGAGTGACTTACAAAGCTCAAGGAGGACCGCGTTGGGTTTATAACTCTAACGGACAGCTACTTTCTAACTTTCGCTTGAAGGCGATCGCAAACTTTGTCGGAGCCGATTTTGCCAGTGGTATTGTACCAAGTGAGACAGAAACTGATGGACGAAGCACCAGATTTACATGGATTTTTGATGATAACGTTTCTGTCAAAAACCCATTTGGAGTTTTTACCAACACTAATCCCATTCGCGATACTGGAGTCCTTCCCCGCTTGCTTTTATTAGCACCAGCAATATTTCTCTGGTGGATATTATTGCTATATTTATCACTACCAATAAATTTAAGAAACGTCGCAATTGCAGGTGGAATCTTCTTTGCTTGTTTGCTAACTTTGACCTATCTCAGCCGCCTCATGAGTCCCCCAATAGCTTGGACTTTCATATCGCTTATCTTGGTATTTTTAACATGGGGTTTGGGGTCAAACCGTAATGCTTCCCTAGCAGCCATTATCTGCACAATTTCCGGTGCTGTGTTTCCCATCTTTGGGTTGTTAGTACCCTACAGCGGTCTAACCCTCAGCCTTGCGGGTTTTCTTTCAGCAATTTGGCTTGCAGTTCGTCACTGGTATGGCTGGTATAGTTTGGAACCACAAGAAAGCGACTTTCATTAATTGTAAGGCGCTGCAAGATCCCCGACTTCTTGAAGAAGTCGGGGATCTGAGCAAACTTACTTATCAAAACTACTGAAATTGATAAGAACCGTTATTTGATGGCTCACTTCAGAGCAATTTGATTCCTTCTAACTGATTCAATTTAGTATCAAAAGATGCGGTTTCCTGGCAACCAGCTAGCTGGTTGAGTCGGGTAATTAGGTAGTCGGAAAAATCTGCCTTACCAGATTTCATTTGCCCGATCGCCCATTCTATAGCTTCTCGATTCTCAAACACAAAAATATTAGCTCTTAAAATCTTCTCCAGCGTGTCAATGAGTTTTTCTCGACTTAGTTTATAACTGGTTCGCAAAACCCAAACCACTTCACACAGAACAATATTGTTAATCAAGCAAGGTTCATTAGCTTGCAAGGCTTCATTAATGTAGCGATCGGCAATTTGCCACTGCTGTTCGTCATCCCGCACCAAAAAACGCATTTCTGACGTTAGTATCGAGTCCTTTCAAGCTGACTCTCCTGCACACTGAGAGATCGCAGTCTCCATTTCTTCTAAAGAAACGGCTTTTCTCCCTGCTTCATACAGCATCCCAGATAATTCTCGTACAGTATGCCCGTTGAGGGTTTTAATTTCTTTACCTATGCTGGTGTTCCATAAGTGGTTATGCAAAATTAAATATACAAAGGTAAATACTAGATCGCAAAATTGAGGATGAATTCATGCAAGAAGTATCTAACTATACTCAAGAACTTACGAACCGCATTTCGCCAATTGTAGAGAAGTTATTTAAAGGCAGTAGCTTTTATACGGTACGCTTGAAAAAGCAGAAAAGAATTATAGATTTAGTCAACCTTTTTGGTGAATTATTACCTGAAGATTTTCGTGCTATTTCGGAAGATAAATTAACAAGGAGAATTAAGAATTTATTGACTTTAGAAGCTGTTTCAGGTACTTTAAATGATTTAACACCAGAACAGATAAAAATATTTGATGAAGCTGTAGAAGGAAAATAAGATAGTGGATTATTTATTAGATACAAACATTTTTAGTTACATCTTAAAAAAAATGTAACTGTAGACAATAAGTTAAAACAGGTGACTCGAAGTGGCAATCAAGTTTTCCTAAGTTGTATCACATATTATGAAGTGAAAAGAGGTTTATTATCTGTAAATGCCACTGGACAATTAGCTGATTTTCATCAGTGTGCATCTGGCAACTCTTATAAAAGCAGAGGACAATGGAAGTACTGTCTAAGATGCGGTGGATCGCCGTTCATGCGTTCAGTTGTGAAACAACTTCACTAACCGTCTCGTAACTTGGCGCGAGTACTCCTACTATCCGGTTTGACTTCCATGAAGTGATAACTAGGAGTACTCCTGCTGCATGAGTTAAGACGTTTAGTCCTGAGGGATTTACGAAGGGAGAACCAACGCTAAACAGCGCGTGATTTTTTTGTTTCTCAAAATCTATCTATCATCTGGCGACTCTAAGAAAAGCAAGCGACAATGGAAAGTTACAAGAGTCAGTGGGTTAGTGGTGTTAAATGAAACTCATGAAACGTATAACCCTTCATTGCCAGGAAGGGACATCAGATAAAGTTTACGAAGTGGATTTGTGCCAAATAAATGAGGGGCGCTATGTCGTCAATTTTCGCTATGGACGACGTGGCACAAATCTTAAAGAAGGTACGAAAACGACTCAGCCTGTATCTCTAGCAGAAGCAGAAAAAGCTTTTGACAAGCTAGTTGCGGAAAAAACAAAGAAAGGATACCGCGATATTTCCATCCCAGTAACTAGCACCTCCCCACAGATTCAAGCCTTGCAAACAACACCAGCTGTAAGCGAAGATCCGCGCAAACAGGCAATTCTCAACCGTCTTGCAAACAATAAGCCCAGTAAGTGGAAGCTAGAGAGGGCAATTTGGCGTGCTGGAGAACTGAGAATTTCTGAAGCCACGCCTTTACTACTCCAGCTGATTGGCACCGGCGAACCTCTGAGAGATTATTGTATTGCCTGGGCATTAGGTTGGTGTGGCGATCGCGCAGCTATTCCCGCACTCATGCATTTATATCAAAATCCTTCCACTCCCGAATTTATCAACCGTATTGCTTTTGAAGCAATCCAGAAACTCTCGAATCCACAAGCTAAAGCGGCTTGGCAAATGGAATTAATAGAGTTTTTGCCACCAGAACTGCGTGTATTGGCGCGACATGGTGCGGCAGAAGAATTTAAAACAGCTTTAAATTATTATTTAAATCACCATGACTACAAGCGTTATGAGGTGCTCGATAAGATTTATCAAATCGATAACCAACACGTTCGCCCAGCACTACTTGATATTATTTCTCATGCACCTTTCAAACCAAATTACTTCCAAAGACTGCGCCACATTTTTAAAGTCGCTGAATACCGTCATGATGCGGAAGTCTTTAGTATTCTTGCCTATCGTTTTGATTGCGAGAAAGCAAACTTTTCTAGCAACAGAGACTCTGTAAGGTTGTCAGACAACACCTATCTCCTCAAGAGATTTTATCGCAATTACAATCATGTTACTAAACGCTATGAAGTAAAAAATGAGATAGAAGAAGAACTCAAACATCCTCAATCAAGAATTGCTTACAGCAGCAACACTCGCCAATATTTATGTCGTCGGGTATGGCGCACTCTCAAAGAACTTGGAGAAGAAAGCGATGCTGAATATGTAAGAATGGCTGTTAGCATTCTTCTTCAGTATTCTGATGCTGATGCTGAACCTGCTTGGGAAAAAGTTTTCTATCATTGGGAACGTCCTAACTGGACTCGCGTTGAAATAAGGCGCAACTGGGATGCATATGCTCGATATTTAACCTTTAACCATATCCTCTACGAAAACAGTTCTCGCTATGAATTAAAGCTGAATTCCACAGCTTGGCGTTGTCGGGAAGGGTATAAACCTGGTAATGCAGAACCAACAACAAGAGAAGAGGCTTTTCCGGAACTTTGGCAACAAAACCCACAAGCATTGCTACAACTTTTATTAAAAAGTCAGTGTCTTCCGGTACATAATTTTGCTACTAAATCTTTAAGGTATTGTCACAAACTTTGTGCATCAATTGATGTAGACATCCTTATAAAACTTATTCAAAAACCTTATGAAGTGACAGCACAATTTGGTTTTGAACTAGCGCTTTTTAACTACAACTCCAAACAGCCAAACAAAGAATTGGTAATTGCTATAGCAAATTGCTTGTCACAAAGCGCTCGTACCCAAGCTTATCGTTGGATTGAGGAAAAACGCGAATATTTTCTTGAAGACAGCATTTTTATAGCAGCGTTGATCGTTAGCGAACAAACAGAAACACGCCTCTTTGCTCGTAGACTTTTAGGTTATTCGATTCTTAATGACAAACAAGCTAGAGTTTTGATTGGGCGTATTATTGCTGAGTTGTTAGCATTGACACCAGATAGGGGAGGAGAGTTAGCGAAAGAAATTGGCGAGACCCTTCTCTTGAGTTTTACACCATACTTACGTAGTTTGGGTTTGAGTGTTGTCAATGATTTATTAGATCACCCGTTAGTAGAAATTCAAGAAATAGGGGTTCGTATTTTAATTAATCATGAAACGAGGGCTGAAAATTTACCGCCACAAATCATTGAGTCACTCCTTGCTTCACCTCATGAATCATTACGGGTTCTCGGTATTAGATTGTTTGGACAGCTACCAGATGAGAAACTCATGGGTGAGGAGGGTGTTTTGATAGTAGCGATCGCAGTGAATCCTGTAGAAGAGATTCGCAATGCAATCAAACCTATTATCCGCCGTTTGGGAACATGTTACCCAAATTTTGCCGTACAGCTAGCATCGGATTTTATCGAAGTCTTGCTAATTACCGAGCGACATGAAGGCGTTCACAACTTCTTGGTGCGTCTTCTTCGGGAAGATTTACCAGGATGGATGACAAGCGTTAGTAAAGACACTGCTTTGCAGTTTACGAAGTCTTTAAAAATATCAGTGAATTTGCTTGCGGTACAACAAATGTTGATTACTCAGCAGTACTTTATGATGAGTTTCAGAAAGTCCGTAGTTATAAAACAACTCAGTTGCAAGTTGACCCTTCCGGTTTTGAAGTTCAAACAACCAATGAAGCAGCTTACAAAGAAGTCAAAATCGATCTACCAGATAGTTGGGTAAGAGGATTTTTACAAGTTAGTTCGGCGATGTCTTTACCCGCAACACGGTTCGACTTATGTCGCACTAGATGAACGCCACCTCCCCCAAGGTTCGCCCGCAAGCCCAGCAATCACTAACTTACTATGTCGCCGTCTCGACAAACGCTTAACAGCGATCGCACAAGAATTAGGTTACACTTACACGCGTTATGCTGATGACCTCACCTTCTCAGCATCCGGAGATAGCTTGCGTCATATCTGTAATATCCTCAAACGAACAGAATCCGCAGTCATTTATGAAGGTTTTGCCATTAACCAACAGAAAACCAGAATTTTACGAAAATCCCATCAGCAAGAAGTCACCGGAGTCGTTGTCAACGACACACTCAATATCTCCAAGAAAACCTTAAAGCAATTCCGTGCAACCCTCTATCAGATAGAAAAAGATGGACTAGAAGGCAAGTCTTGGGGAAATTCTTCAGATATTCTTGCTACAGTCACTGGTTTTGCAAATTTTGTAGTTATGGTTAATCCTGAAAAAGGAGCTGAGTTTCAACAGCAAATACAACGAATCAGAAAGAAATACAAACAGAATAAATATTCGTAATCATTATATTTCTTAAAGAAAGTGGTTCTTGCGTACTTAGCGTGCTAAAATATTAATATATTTGCTAATATTTTTGAGTCAAGCTAATTATGAAAAGAATAATGACCCAACTCTTAAATTTACCTGAAGTAGTAGTAAAATCAAGCCTGCAAGAGGGTCAAGTCTTATTTATATCAGTACATAAAAAGGTGAAAAGTGCTGTTTGTCCACATTGTGGTACAAGGTCAGAACATCTACATCAAAATCAAAAATATTTAGTTAAAGATTTACCAATGGGAGATAAAGAAGTAATACTAGATGTAAATAGACGAAGATTTAAGTGCAAAAAATGTCGAAAAACATTTAGTGAGAAGCTAAATTTTGTAGGAACAAAAAAGACATATACACATCGATATGCGGAAAACATTGTTAAACAAGTGATTAATAGTAATGTAAGTAGTGTAGCCAGAAATAATGGATTAACTGATGAAGAAGTAAATTCAATGATTGAGGATGTAGCGAAAAATGTGATGCCGATAGATTTAACAAATTTGAGAAGGTTAGGAATAGATGAAATTAGTTTAGTCAAAGGACAAGGTAAATTTATTGTTGTGCTAGTAGACATAGATTCAGGAAAATTAATAGGATTGGTAAAAGAAAGAAAACAAATTCAAATCGAAAAGATTATGAAACAGTGGGGAGAAAAAGTTCTTCTTCAAATAGAAGAAGTTAGTATTGATATGACAGGAAACTATAAATATTTAGTCGAGAAGATTTGTCCAAACGCCCTGATAACGGTAGATAGATTCCATGTTACAAAAGTCATACATGAAGAGTTAAATCAAGTTAGAATAGCAGAAAAGAAAATAGCATCTGAATTAAATGTGCCAGAGAGAGAAAAAGTATTTGAAAGTTTAAAAGGGAATAAATTTACAATTTTAAAGGGTGAGAATAAGCTGACAGAAAAGCAAAAAGATAAATTAGATAAAATTAGAGAAGCTTCTCCTTTAATAGCAATAATGCATTCATTGAAAGAAGAGTTTCACGATATATTTGATAAGAGCGAAGATTTAGGAACAGGAATGTTAAGACTAATCGATTGGTTAAAGGAAGCTGAACCTTATTATCAAAAAAGTGTCAAAACAATTAAACGGTGGTTTGGAGAAGTAGTTGGATATTTTGAGAGAAAAACAACGAAGGTCGTAGTAGAAGGAATTAATAATAAATTGAAGTTAATAAAGCGAAGTGGATTTGGCTTCAGGAATTTTCACAATTTTGAAATTAGAGCTTTACTTTCTTGGCACTATGATATTAATTTAGCACGCTAAGTACGCAAGAACCATATTCCTGCGTTAAATGCCAACTCAAAAAGATGTCCTTGTGCTTCTCTAATTTTCATGAAAAAAATCTCTCGTTATTTAACTAAAATGGAAGCTTGATCGCTCCATTTTCAATAATCCAACCAGAAGTTTCAAGTAATGATTTAATTTGCTCTTTTAGTACTGGATTATTATGGTTTTCAACTAAAAAAATCTGATAATCTTTTGGCAATTGAGTGAAAGGATCTTTTATTTCGTTTTTATTCAAAAACTCTTCAATTACATCAATGAAAGAGAGAGAAATTTCCGATGAATTGGTAACGTCATTAATTGCATCTTTTTCTAGAATTGAAGCTCCCAAGGCATTGTAAACTTCTGTTATAAATGCGAGATAATTCATCTGTACTCCTGGGACACAATGTCTGCTTTTCGCTGATGACCTACCAATTGTACTGTCTCCTATTATATCATTAAGCGGATCGAGTTTAGGTAACAACTGTTCCGATTTACTCTGTTTTTTTTCGTATCTTGAATAATGAAATAGTGTTAAGTAAAACATGATGTCATTTTTTAGTGGACCCTCCTTTATTAGACCATCCATAACCTTATTTACATCTAGCGCATCACCAGGATGAGCGTTCAACAAAGTAGAGTAAGTCGTTACCATGTTATAGAAAGTCCTATCTTTTTCAAGAGTCTTTACAGTTAGTAAATTAAAAAATATTACCTGCGAGCGATTTGGATCATTAAATACGTTACTTAACTGTCGCACGTCCTGAACATATAATGTTTTTTCTTTTGCATGACTATCGATACATAGAGCGCTATAACTGTCGTACAAAACCGGATATATTACTAGATCTGCCGCAATTTCCTTAAGAAATTTGATAATCTGCGGCGACATGAAGAATAGTTCGTTTTGTTGATCTGTCACACGCAATTGCTCTGAAAATGGTGTTTTAGCAATGTACAAAACGTGGCGAAAACCTTTTTCATACATCATATTAATTGCATTTCGGAGTATCTTTGGATGGCGATACAGTTCATCTACTGAGCAATTGTCCGTTAAATTTTTTACTCGACTTACTTTGATGCCCGTTTTTGTTTCCTCTACTGCTACTATTTCACCTGTCAAATTTGCAATATAATTCTCTCCCCAACGTGAAGAACGAGCATCGCATTTGTTACTTGACACCATGACGATTAATAATTTTTTGAGAAATCTTTTTTCATGATTTTTACAATTATCAATTAAACCAGAAATTATTACATCTGATGTCAATCAACTAGCAAACCTACATCTTATATCAAGTCCGCTTAATTACTTATCAAAAAATTCTGCGTCTTTACTCTGCGTCTTTGCGCCTTTGCGTGAGATTCAATGATAATTCTTCAACCAGACATGATACTAAAATTGGTATTTCTAAAATTAAACAGCACAAATCCTGTCACTCTGAGTAATTTAGCAGCTGTTTCTGTTGTAGCTCGCTAAGATCTAATGCTTGCTGAATTGCTCTACCTATTGCACAAGCAACGGGTGGCGGAACAGAATTAGCAACTTGTCGATGTTGATCCAGGTAACGTACCCTACCAGAACGACCACGAATTGGTCCTTTTAAAAGGTAACTATCAGGATAGCCATGAATACGCATATACTCGCGAGGAGTCAGGTAGCGATCTTCAGTTGGATGAAAAAATATCTCTCCACATCTTAAAGTTATGGAAGGTTCTGTCCTAGACAAACGGCGGAATTTTGTGGTGTCTTTCTTAGTCAATTTGCACCTTTGCTCAACAGGAAGGTGTAATTCTTTTGCCAGATGTGAACCTTCAGGGACACCGTGAATGCGCTTGCGATCGCCAACAGGTGTAATATCAACATGGTTATCATTCAGTTGGTCATCTTTACACGATATTGGTTCACCAAGCCCCCTTAACACCTCTCCAACATTAACATAAGGTGGCAATGGAAAAAGAGAGAGAGTAGGTTTTGAGGGATCGCTGTGTGTGGGAGGAGGAAACTCAAAGCTCCCATCCTTTTTCGTAGCAACTATAAATACCCTTTCACGCATCTGAGCTACACCATATTCCACTGCTCGAATGACCTTCATCTTCAGATCGTAACCAAGTTCTTGCAGCTGCATTTGAAGCATTTCGTAGACGCCACCAATTTTACCGTTCCTATCTGGTGCGTTTAGAAGCCCTTTGACTTGCTCGATTAAAATTGCCTTGGGTTGTGACACTTCTGCAAAACGCACAAATT
The DNA here is from genome assembly GCF_000346485.2 of Scytonema hofmannii PCC 7110. Classification (NCBI taxonomy): domain Bacteria; kingdom Bacillati; phylum Cyanobacteriota; class Cyanophyceae; order Nostocales; family Scytonemataceae; genus Scytonema; species Scytonema hofmannii. The sequence continues at coordinate 5,263,771 of NZ_KQ976354.1, read as the reverse complement.
CAAACAGTAATGTTCCCCGTTCATCTTCCAAACAACCGCGTTTGCCGATTTGCGAAAATGACTGACAAGGACTACCCCCACATAATAAATCAAGTTTACCCGGTAATAGAAGTAGTTCCCCCATCAATTGCGTTGGATTAACATTACGGATATCGTCTTCAATCACACGAGTGCTTCGCCCATCACTGTTTGCACTTGCACGTAAAGTATGACAGCAATGTGGATCGATCTCAATGCAAGCAAGGATATCAAAACCTGCTTGGATGAGACCTAAATCTAAGCCACCAGCACCAGAAAAGAGTGATAAAGCAGTTCGTAATTTATTTTGTTGGGGTCGCAAATTCTCAACCATATTGTGCTTATCCCTTGCCATAGAATAATCACTTTAATACATAAAGATGGCTGACAGCAATTTACAAATTAATAAACCATATCTTGTGGTACGGGCATCTTGCCAGCCATTACTCCCTTCCCACCACAAGATTACCAATTTTCTTCTCCTCTTTCTTCGTGTCCTTTGCGACGCCCGGAGCTACAACAACTGGTGGAAACCACAAGCTAGCACTAGCTCCAAAAATGCGGTTTATTCAAATAGGTAATCTTTGAGTGAGAAAGGAATAGTTTGCATTGTCGGGATAATGTGTATATGTTAAGCTACACATAAACTATTGACAAAAACTGACTCACAGTATGCAAAGCTTCTCTAAATCCAAACTGTAGGTTAAAGAAAAACAAGAGCTAACACAAATTAAGGAAACGGCATGAATAATGAAAAAACGCAAGCTCCTGGAAAAAGCACTTTCCGGTTCTAAAAATCTTCAGTTTAATGAGTTAGTTATCTTGATTGAAGCTTTTGGATTTACTTTGTCACGTATCAGTGGCAGTCATCACATATACAATCATCCCGAAGTGCCAGAAATTATTAATATTCAAAATAGAAATGGTAAAGCAGTTCCATATCAAGTACGTCAGTTCTTATCGATAATTGAACAGTATAATCTGACTTTGGAGAATGAAACATGAAAGACTACCATATTAACATTTTCTACAGTGAAGAAGATGAAGGTTACATTGCTGATATCCCCGATCTAAAATTTTGTTCTGCTTGGGGTGCCACACCAGAAGAAGCTTTACATGAAGTCATGCTTGCTAAAGCCGCTTGGTTGGAATCAGCAACAGCTGAAAGTAAGCTTATTCCTCAACCTAAATATCGTCCTGTTATTTATCAAATAAGTTAAAAATAGACAAACGCATTACCTGCTAGTAATAAAGGACAGGCAAGGATGCCCGTCCCACAAGATGGAATACTTATAAATAGCAGTAGGAGGGATAAGCCAGCTGCCTACGGGCTTCAGCCGTATCGCACAACTTGCACTCATCACCCCTTTCTCTTATAAGTTAATAGCACCAGCCCTTGTGGAACAGATAATTACTCAGCAATATTAACCAAACCTGAAACTTCGGAATCAGCCAATGTTGGGGCTGTAAAAATTTGAGAATATAAGCTTGTTGGTTGTTGTTTGGCAACAACAGGTAGAACTTGACGGGCATGCATTGCGACTGCCATTGTTTTCACATCATAAGCTTGTGTTGCCAACTTAGGATACAAGCCGATACCAATGATGGGAATTAACAAGCAAGCAGTAATAAACAGTTCGCGAGAGTTGACATCCTGTACTACAGTATCCAGAACCAACTCTTGATTTTGCTTGCCGTAGAACACTTCACGCAACATGGACAGCAAGTAAATCGGAGTTAAGATCAGACCAACAGCCGAGAGAAGCACAACGACGACTTTAAAGCTGGAACTGTAAACATCGCTTGTAGCAAGTCCCAGGAAAACCATCAACTCACCCACAAAACCACTCATTCCAGGTAATGCTAGGGAAGCCATCGCACCAGCTGTGAAAATAGCAAAGGTTTTAGGCATAACTTTTGCCATACCACCCATCTTATCCATCATCAAAGTGTGAGTCCGCTCGTAAGTCACACCAGAGAGGAAGAACAAGCTAGCAGCAATCAAACCGTGGGAAACCATTTGCAGCATTGCACCACTGATCCCCATTTCTGAATAAGAGGCAATACCAATCAGGACAAATCCCATGTGGGCAATTGATGAGTATGCCAAGCGACGCTTGAGGTTGTTTTGAGCAAAAGCACAACAAGCACCGTAAATAATGTTCACTACACCTAAAATCGCTAGAACTGGGGCAAAAACAACATGAGCGTTGCTTAACATCTCCATGTTGATACGAATGAGCGCATATCCACCCATCTTCAACAACACTCCAGCAAGAATCATTGAACCAGGTGCAGAGGCTTCACCATGAGCATCAGGAAGCCAAGTGTGTAGGGGGAAAATGGGAAGTTTGACGCCAAACGCAATTAGGAAGCAAGCATAGACGAGTAATTCTAATGTTTTTGAATATTCTTTCATTCCCAGAGTTGCCATGTCGAAGGTGACAGTGTCTCCAGAGAATGCCATTGCAAAACCTGCTACCAAGATAAAGATCGATGCAGCAGCAGTGTAAATAATGAACTTGGTAGCTGCGTAACGACGCTTTTCTCCTCCCCAAATAGAAATCAGCAGGTAAACTGGCACCAACTCAATTTCCCACATCAGGAAGAACAACAGCAGATCCTGGGCAAGAAACACCCCGATCTGAGCGCTGTACATGACCAGCATTAACGCATAAAATAATCGCGGCTTTTTGGTTACCTTCCAAGCCGCGAATATTGCAAGAGTATTAATTAAACCTGTCAGCAGTAACAAAGGCATTGATAAACCATCGACTGCTACAGACCAGTTCATTCCCAACTGAGGCACCCAGGCATACTTCTCAACCAGTTGGAATGCTGAACTTTGGAAATCGTAATGCTGCCAAAAGGCATAAATCATCAACGCAAAATCTGCAAGTGCTACTCCCAGACCGTACCAACGGACAGTTTTGCCCTCTTTATCCGGAATCAAGGGAATGGCTGCGGTAGCCACCAGAGGCAATGTAATTATGGCTGTTAGCCAAGGGAACTCGAAAGCATTCATTACTGATAATCGGTTTGTATTTTTGCTTTTAATTACATTATATTAAGCAATCATTACTTTTGTAAACGTTATTTTTCCATTTAAAGCAAAATCTTTAGAATTGATAGAGATAAATACTTATTTATTTGACCAAATTCATTCTAAATGTAAAGTTTTACTAAGTCAACAAAAAACGGCAGCTCTTGCCACCGTTACATAACTTAATATTAAGTATGTCTTAAGACAGATCGCTATTCCATGCTGTGTTCAGATCCCCGACTTCTCGAAGAAGTCGGGGATCTAACTTTTCAGGGGATCTAACTTTTCACAACTGATTTAGTACTGCTCTAGCTCCTTGAGTGTCAATAGAAAGCGATCGCACTTCCGCCTTCACGCCCTCCCTTAACCAAGCATCTGTCATAGCTATTACCACAGCATCAGCATGAACCGTATCCGTCAAAGCCAAAAGCGTTGGTCCCGCGCCACTAATTACCAATCCATAAGCACCAGCCCCAACAGCAGCAGAATTCACCGCATCATAACCTCGAATCAAAACCTTTCGATAAGGCTGGTGTAACCTATCCTGCAAAGCAGTCCTCAACCAATCGCCCTTCCCAGTTTCCAAACCACGCAATAACAAGCCAAGATGCGCCATGTTGAAAATAGCATCTGCACGACTCACCTCAGACGGCAAAACCTGTCTGGCTTCCTTCGTTGAAAGCTCAAAATCCGGAATTGCCACCACCAGCACAATTTCCTGACTCCAAGGAATCTCACAAATCTCCCACAAACTTTCTTTTTCTCTTAGCAATTGATTCTCCACTCCCGTCGCCGCCAAACGACAGCCACCCAAAAAAGCAGGCACAACATTATCCGGGTGTCCTTCCAAAGCAATTGCCAACTCCAACAACTGCGACTGACTCAGAGGTTCACCAGCCAACACATTCGCACCAATCAAACCACCAACTATTGCTGTTGCCGAACTCCCCAAACCTTTCGCCAACGGGACGCCAAGAGAAATATCAATTTGCACAAATGGTGGCGATATCTCTATATATTCGTAAAATTTTACAAAAGCTTGATACAGTAAATTACTTTCATCAGTCACAACCCGTTCAGCCTCAGCACCCGTCACAGTTATGACCCATCGCCCTTGAGAGTGGTGAGTAAACTTAAACTTGTTGTACAGCGTTAAAGCAGCACCAATGCAATCAAAACCAGGTCCCAAGTTAGCAGTCGTTGCGGGGACAGTAATAGTGGTACAAGAAACTACAGACATTTTTATGCTTCAAAGCAATTAATCAAACAGTTTCGCATGGAAATGATTAATTTGGTCACTGGTCACCGGTCACTGGTCACTAGTCATTATTCCGTATAATTATAGATACAAAACTTAAAAAAAATAAAATCTCGATTTATAAAATTTGTGAAAAGATCCAAAATTCTGTTATGTTTAATTTCAGAGAGGGTAATTTAAGGTCATAAGCCCCAGAAAAAAATTAGCGGACTGGAATTCATTTCCAGCCCGGTAAAAAAAGCGGGCTAACCTTCTAAGGAACCTGGTTAACCCGTGCAGTTTTGGGAACGCGCAGAGTAATGGCTATTGCAATACCAGCTTAACGTTGGCATTTTGCAAACCGCGCTGCTTCACTTCAGCCAGAGTCTTGTTAACAGCATACTTCTGGTTGATAGAGTTGATGAGTTCGGTTTGGTTGTGCTTCTTCGCAACACCCCACAGGTCTGCGATTAGGTCAAAGGAACCGTCGCTGTTGCGAGACCAACCGAGGTCATATTCGCCTTCGAGAACAGCTACTAAGTCAGCACGAACACGCTGACCGTTGTAACCACGAACATCTGCTTCATTCTTCACGGAGATGCCGAGGTCACGCAGGGAAGCCTTGAGGATTTCAGCATCAGTGATTTTGGTACGCAGAGTGCTAAAGTGAGACATTTGGGTTTCCTCCAATGAGAAAGTAGAGAAAAGACAACGATTTGCTCTTTACAAAGCCGCGTTTGGCAGAACGCGGGTGGCAGTTGCTATAACGGGGAAAATCCCGCTTCAGGCACTGCCTTTTTTTTAAACTGCTAGCATTTGTTGCTAGCCTTTCCCCCTGTGGTAGCAGGAGAAAGCTTTTAGAACTCCATTCGCTGGTATTCAGCAACGGAGGCTGCAGCAGGTCTAGCTCGCTGTCTAGCCCAATCTCTTAGGGCTGTTACCTGTTCTTGCATCGTTCGAGACAGCGGCAATGTTGCCTTCAGTGCAGCAATAATATCTAGTTGAGTGAACTCTCGATCTTGGGCAAAAGCTTCGTACATTGCCGCAACGATCGCCTGTTCAATTTCCGCCCCAGAGAAGCCATCAGACATCTTGGCAAGTTGTTCGAGGTCAAACCGAGCGATGTCATTCCGGCGCTTGTTCAAGTGAATCTTGAAAATATCCTGACGCTCTTCACTTGTGGGCAAATCAACAAAGAAAATCTCATCAAAGCGACCCTTCCTCAAAAATTCACCAGGTAAACGCTCAACTCTGTTAGCTGTCGCCATCACAAACACTGGTGACTTCTTCTCCTGCATCCAAGTGAGGAAAGAACCAAATATCCGGCTAGAAGTACCACCATCAGAATCAGAAGACCCTGCACTTCCAGCAAAAGACTTGTCTAGTTCGTCAATAAACAAGATAACTGGGGAAATTGACTCAGCCGTTCTCAACGCGTTACGCAAGTTGGCTTCCGAACGCCCTACCATGGAACCATCATAGACCCGTCCCATATCCAACCGTAACAAAGGTAAACCCCAAAGCCGAGAGGTAGTTTTTGCAATCAATGACTTACCACAACCAGGAACCCCTAAAATTAACATTCCCTTGGGTTGAGGCAAACCGTACTCCCGCGCTCTTTCTGTAAAAGCGTTGGAACGTTGCTTGAGCCATTTTTTTAGCTCTTCCAAACCACCGACACCATCTATAGTTTCATCTTCTTCTATGTACTCAAGTATACCATTCCTGCGAATGAGTTGCTTTTTCTCAGATAAAACTATATCCACTTCTTCCTCTGTCAGACGCCCTGATGTTACTTGCGCCTTACGGTATACTTTCTCAGCTTCATCTTTTGTTAAACCCAAAGCTGCTCTGAGAAGCTTTTCCCTTGCTTCAGTGGTCAACCGTCGTCCACGGTTTTGGTCTAGATGATTGGTTAGTACTTTATTTAAGTCTCCCATATCTGGTAGTGGGAAGTCAAGAACAACAACTTCCTTCTCTAACTCAATGGGAACTTGCTGCATTGGGGACATTAAAATAATATTTTTCTGCGTACCCTTGAAACTCGCGATCGCATCACGTAGAGATCTTGTGGTCGCAGGTGCATCTATAAATGGGTGTAAATCTTTAAGAATAAATATACTAGGTTCTTTCTGCCGAATAATCCATTCAATCGCTGCTTCTGGAGAAACCGTATTGTGTTGGGTGACATTTCGGGGCTGACCGTACTCTACGATGCCATGAGTCACTGTCCAAACATAGACCTTTCGTTGCGGCTTTGATGATTGAGCAATACTAGAAATCGCTTGCTCAGCCCGCTCTTCCTCGGAGGTCACAAGGTAGATTAGAGGGTATTGAGCTTGAATGAGTATATTGAGCTCTTCTTTCATACTTCGACCTACTCGAGACCTTTACAGACAGTACAGACATCGCCAATTTAAATAAGGGGGGAGAGAATTATGAAAAATATCTCTACTATTCATAATTCCCGCCTAACAAGGAACCAACTCTTCCTCACCTTTTTGATTCGTTTCTGCCATTTCTTCAATGGAGATCCGTTCTTGACCAATTAATCCTGGCTGCTTACCAAGTGTTGCCAATTCTCCATCACGAATAACTAGCGAACTTTCACAGCTTGGGCAGGAATAAACTCTATGGGTTCTTCCATAAGAAGCTTCATCTACTAATTCTGAATGTGCCAGATAGAAAACTAGAGCGCGTTCTGCTAGCTCTGACATTGGTTCTGAGTCAACGGCTGAACGAATTTTTAGTTTCCTATGAAGTTCCGGCGACAAATACAAAGTGACCTTTTGCTTAGTTTGCATATTACTGTTTTGCGGTCTTACCCGGGTATGTATTTCACGATATCGGCTGACATTGGTGCTTGTCAACCCACCAAGACGTTTTGACGGCATTTTTGTAACATTTCTTAATGTTAAGGAATTGGGCATGGCGAATTGGGCATTGTGAAAAGCTATTAAATTCCCATTACCCCATGCCCCATGCCCATTGCCCATTGCCCATTGCCCATTGCTCAATCTTTCATGATTAGAGGTGCCACAAACCTGATAGATTTAGCTATCAGCGAGTAAAAACTTGGTGAAAATGAAAGTCCTGGTTATTGGTGGCGATGGTTATTGCGGTTGGGCAACCGCACTTTACCTTTCAAATCGAGGTTATGAAGTTGGTATTTTAGACAGTTTAGTGCGACGGCATTGGGACAACGAGTTGGGAGTAGACACTCTGACTCCGATCGCACCAATTCAACATCGAATTCAGCGCTGGTACGATTTGACAGGTAAATCTATTGACCTGTTTATTGGGGATATTACTAACTACGAGTTTTTGAGTAAAGCGCTGCACAAATTTCAGCCAGAAGCGATCGTGCATTTTGGCGAACAAAGATCTGCGCCTTATTCAATGATTGACCGCGAACACGCAGTTTTTACCCAAATCAATAACGTAGTTGGGACTTTAAACTTGTTGTATGCCATGCGGGAAGACTTCCCAGACTGTCATCTAGTAAAACTAGGGACAATGGGAGAATATGGAACACCCAATATCGATATTGAAGAAGGATACATCACAATCGAGCACAACGGGAGAAAGGATACTCTACCCTACCCCAAACAGCCCGGTTCAATGTATCATTTAAGCAAAGTTCATGACAGCCACAACATCCACTTTGCGTGTCGAATTTGGGGATTGCGAGCCACAGACCTGAATCAGGGGGTTGTTTATGGTGTTTTGACAGAAGAAACAGGCATGGATGAAATGTTGATCAACCGTCTAGATTACGATGGCGTATTCGGAACGGCACTGAATCGCTTCTGTATCCAAGCAGCTATTAAACATCCCCTAACAGTTTACGGCAAAGGCGGTCAAACTCGAGGATTCTTAGATATTCGAGATACAGTGAGGTGTGTCGAAATTGCTGTAGCCAATCCAGCACAGCCTGGTGAATTCCGCGTCTTTAACCAGTTCACCGAACTATTTAGTGTTGGCGATTTAGCAATGATGGTGAAGAAAGCTGGTAACGCACTGGGACTGAATGTGGAAATTAATCACTTAGAAAATCCCAGGGTTGAGAAAGAAGAGCATTACTTCAACGCTAAAAACACCAAGCTTTTGGATCTTGGGTTGCAACCTCATTATCTTTCTGACTCGTTACTCGATTCTCTACTGAATTTCTCCATTAAGTACCAAAATCGAGTTGATAAACACCAAATTTTGCCTAAAGTCTCTTGGCGAAGAAATTAGGGCAATCTGAAGGATGAAGTATAAAGCATCAAGTATGAAGTAGAAAAAAAGACATCTGAATTGATTGAAAGATTAGGAAAATAGATGTATACATCTATTCAAAACACAATTGGTAGATATAACCAAATTGTGTTTCTTTTTCGTTCTTTATCCTTCATCCTTTGTCCTTCATCCTTCATCCTTTAGACATGGGTTTTGTTGCCTGTACTGAAATAATTTTATATGAGAATCGCTCTATTCACTGAAACCTTTCTGCCCAAAGTAGACGGCATAGTGACACGCTTAAGTCATACCGTTGACCATCTTCAGCGTCATGGAAACCAAGTTCTAGTTATTGCTCCTGATGGTGGCATAATTGAATACAAAGGAGCTAGAGTATATGGAGTCTCAGGTTTCCCCTTACCACTTTACCCAGAGTTAAAAATGGCACTACCTCGCCCAGCAATCGGTCATACGTTAGAGGAGTTCAAGCCAGACATAATTCACGTGGTAAATCCGGCGGTTTTGGGGTTAGCTGGTATATTCCACAGCAAATACCTAAACATCCCTCTCGTTGCGTCTTACCATACACATCTACCACAGTATCTTCAACATTATGGTTTGGGAATGTTAGAAGGATTACTGTGGGAACTGCTGAAAGCATCTCACAATCAAGCATCTCTGAATTTGTGTACTTCCACAGCCATGATGCAAGAATTGACGTCACACGGTATTGAAAGGGTTTATTTATGGCAAAGAGGAGTGGATACAGAATCATTTCATCCAGACAATGTATGTCAAAAAATGCGATCGCGCCTATCGCAAAATTATCCAGAAAGTCCGTTATTACTATATGTGGGTCGTCTTTCGGCTGAAAAGGAAATTGAGCGTATCAGACCTATATTGGAAGCTATACCCGAAGCACGGTTAGCATTAGTAGGGGATGGTCCTCATCGTCAAACACTAGAGAAACACTTCGCCGGAACAAATACGCATTTTGTTGGTTATCTCGTTGGCAAAGAATTAGCTTCTGCTTTTGCAAGCGCTGATGCCTTTATTTTTCCTTCCCGTACAGAAACATTAGGATTAGTCCTTTTAGAAGCGATGGCAGCAGGGTGTCCAGTTGTTGCTGCACGTTCAGGTGGAATTCCTGATATTGTAACAGATGGGGTCAACGGGTATCTTTTTGAACCAGACGCCGATGTTCAAAGTGCTGTTGCAGCCACCATTCGTCTTCTGCAACAGCAACAAGAACGAGAAACTATCCGTCAAAATGCCCGAAAAGAGGCAGAACGTTGGGGTTGGGCAGCTGCAACACGTCAGTTACAAACTTACTATCAGAAGGTTAGTGGTTAGTGGTTAGTGGTTAGTGGTTAGTAGCTAACCACCTAAATAAATCTCTAAATAAAATTAACAACCAACAACTAACAACCAACAACTAACAACCAACAACTAACAACCAACAACTAACAACCAACAACTAACAACCAACAACTAACAACCAACCAAATATTCCATGACACTCCTAAATACTGGTAGCGTCCTGGCTACATTAACAGAACTCACTCAAGTTAACCGCACAAACGCCCTATTGCGCCGTGTCAAAGACCTATCCGTTAATGAGTTTGTTTGCTTGCTAGATTTTATAACAGCTGAATTTCAGCAGTTTCTGAGAGCCATCGAACTTATTAACAATGAAGCTCTAGAAACCATGTTAGAAAAGGTGCTAGAGGCAATTACGCTGAAAATTGGTCAAATTCTTCAAGCCCAGCATACCACAATTTTTCTTGTTGACCACGACAAAGGTCAATTATGGTCAAAAGTGCCCCAAGAGAATATTCATAAACTTTTAGAAATTCGCACGCCCATTAATGTTGGAATTCCCGGTCATGTTGCTAGTACAGGTGAATGTCTAAATATATTGGAAACCCATTCCCACCCTCTTTTTAGCCCGGAATTAGAAAAGCAAATGGGCTACAAGATACGTAATATTTTATGTATGCCCGTCTTAAGTAGCAAAAATCAAATTGTAGCAGTCGTACAACTAGCAAATAAAACAGGAGATCTTCCGTTTAATGCTGAGGATGAGGAACGCTTTCGAGATTTTGCGGCATCAATTGGTATTATCTTAGAAAGCTGCCAATCTTTTTATGTAGCTGCCCGCAATCAACGAGGTGCAACGGCTCTTTTACGTGCGACGCAAACACTGGGGCAAAGTTTAGATTTAGAAGCAACTTTGCAAATAGTGATGGAACAAGCCCGAATTTTAATGCAGGCAGACCGCAGTACGCTGTTTTTACATCGTAAAGAAATGGGGGAACTGTGGACTAAGGTGGCAGCAGCTGATGGCAAAACTATGATAGAAATTGGTATATCTGCCACTAAAGGTATTGCTGGTTATGTTGCATCTACAGGTGAAGCACTGAATATTCCTGATGCTTATAAAGATCCGCGTTTCGATCCAAGTATAGACCAAAAAACAGGGTATGTAACTCGCAATATTTTATGTTTGCCAGTCTTTAATTCTGCCAATGAACTCATTGGCGTTACACAATTAATTAACAAGCAGCAAGGTAGTTTTACAGCTTCGGATGAAGAATTTATGCGAGCTTTTAATATTCAAGCAGGAATTGCTTTGGAAAATGCCCGCCTGTTTGAAAATGTATTGCTAGAAAAACAGTATCAAAAAGATATTTTGCAAAGCCTTTCTGATGCCGTTATTTCTACAGATATGGAAGGAAGAATTGTTACTATTAATGATGCAGCACTACAGTTATTGGGATGTCCTTTACGTGAATTGAACGGTAAAAATATTAAGTATGATTGGGAACAAAATTTGATAGGTCGTTTAGTTTGGGAAGTTGTACCTATTGAGAATTTGCAATTCAGACTGCAAGATAGCCTAAAATGTGGCGCAAGACATTACGTGCCAGAACAAAGTTTAACCGTTGGGTTATATGTGGAGACTTTGTACACAGCATCTCTACAAGATTCGGCTATATCCGCACAAGAACCAGGAGTCTGCATTTTAGCAATAAGCGATCGCAATAACCCGCAAGTTTTTATTCCCTGGAATCAACCTCTTACACCCCTTTCATCCTTACTTCATGAGTCGTCAATTCAAAAAATTGACCGCAGTATTAATCTTACAGTCAACCCCTTAACAAATCCAGAAGGAGGAGTCCGAGGGGGTTTGGTGGTGTTAGAAGATATTAGCCAGGAAAAACGGATGAAAACAACAATGTACCGCTACCTGACTCCTGGTGTTGCAGAACAGGTGATGGCACTTGGGGAAGATGCTTTAATGGTGGGTGAACGTAAAGAGGTAACCATTTTATTCTCTGATATCAGAGGCTACACCACACTGACAGAAAATTTAGGAGCAGCTGAAGTGGTGTCGCTGCTGAATCAGTACTTTGAAACAATGGTTGAAGCGGTTTTTAATCATGAAGGGACATTAGATAAATTTATTGGTGATGCCTTAATGGCTGTGTTTGGTGCGCCACTCCCACTGACAGAAAATCATGCGTGGAGGGCTGTGCAATCAGCTTTGGAAATGCGGCAAAGACTGGCTGAATTTAACCGACGACGCATCATCCAAGCACAACCCCTCATTCGTATTGGCATTGGAATTAGTTCTGGGGACGTTGTTTCTGGTAACATCGGTTCCCGAAAACGAATGGACTATACCGTGATCGGAGATGGTGTAAATTTAAGTTCGCGTCTAGAAGGAGTGACTAAAGAATACGGTTGCGACATTGTATTAAGTGAATTTACTTATCAGTTGTGTAGCAACCGCATTTGGGTGCGTGAATTGGATAGGATTAGAGTCAAAGGGAAACATCAAGCCGTCAATATTTATGAATTAATTGGCGATCGTAATATGACTCTAGATGCTAACACACAAGAATTTTTGTTTTTCTACCATCAAGGACGTAGTGCTTACACGGAACGCAACTTTCAAAAAGCAATTGACTTCTTTAAATCTGCCAAAAACATCAGACCTAGAGACCAAGCTGTTAATATCCATCTAGAACGCGCTCGTAATTATCTTAATCATCTTCCCGATCGTCTGTGGGATGGCGTTTGGACAATGGTTTCTAAGTGACGCTCGTACTGGTCACTGGTCACTGGTCACTGTTATGGAATGGGTCTTCACCTATCCCCAGTTCTCTTTTTGACCGTTTCAAACTTTTCCAAAGTTCTTTTACCTGTTCGTAAGCATCCTCCGGAGGTATTTTTCCTGCAGTTTCCAAGTTACAAATATAACTTATCTTTTGGGCAAATTCCTGTAAATTGGAGTTAAAAACCAAATTTTCTGGCTTTACCTGACCGTAGTAACGCCCTCGAGGATAAAGAAAATTATCTTTACTATTGACCATTGTTTTCTCCATTGTTTGAAATTTTAAATTTTATAAGGCTTTGCAAGATCCCCGACTTCTTAAAGAAGTCGGGGATCTGAGCAAACTTAACTTATCAAAAATTATGAGATAAACCACTAGTTTGCACGTTCATGCTTGAGTGTACGATTTTATTCAACTTGGCTGGAAAACGCTGGCAAAACGTATTATTATATACGTTAATTTTTAGATTTTAGCATTTTGTTCCGTTAAAAGATATTACAAATTTTAGGATCGGGAAATACTAAACTTTTTATACTAGGGTGTAGTGCAACATTTGGTTCTGACACCTACTTCCTACTACTTACTCCCTTTAGATATAAAATGGTTTAGCTTGCAAGCATCAAAGCTGCTCATCGCTTATTCCTTAACCTTACGCCATGTCTGCTCTAACAAAATTATACGAAGGCAAAGCAAAAATCCTCTATACAACGGACGAGCCTGATATTCTACTTGCTGATTTTAAAGATGATGCGACTGCTTTCAATGCTCAAAAGCGTGGAAGTATCCAAGGAAAAGGGGAAATTAACTGTAGCATTTCCAGCAAACTTTTTCAACAACTAGAAGCAAATGGTATTAAAACCCACTACATTGACAACCCTACTCCCAATCAAATGCGGGTAAGAGCAGTCAAGATTTTGCCTATTGAAGTCGTTGTCAGGAACATTGCAGCCGGAAGCCTGTGTCAACAAACAGGATTACCATTAGGAACCGTACTCAAACAGCCGTTGGTAGAGTTCTATTACAAAAACGATCCGTTGGGAGACCCCTTGCTAACACGCGATCGCTTACTGCTGTTAGAATTAGCCACACCGGAACAAGTAGATGGTATTACCCATCTAGCATTGCAAATCAACAATTTTCTCATCAACTTTTTTAAAAGGTGTGACATTACTTTAGTAGATTTTAAACTAGAGTTTGGTTTGGACTCACAACAGCAGTTGCTGTTAGCAGATGAAATCAGCCCAGATACGTGTCGATTGTGGGATAATTCCGCCGGCGACGATCCAAATCGCCGAGTTCTTGATAAAGACCGTTTTCGTCGAGACTTGGGAAATATAGAGAATGCATATCAGGAGGTTTTACAACGAGTGCTAAAAGCAGTGGAGGGAATAGGGAGTAGGGAGTAGGGAGTAGGGGAGTAGGGGTGATAAATTTCCCCACTCCCCACTTCCCACTCCCTAGCTACTGCCTTTTGCAATTTGGCATATAAATTAGAAAGGCAAAAGTAAAAATATAGTTTTTACTTTTACTAGTCACATAAAAGCATGACTGCCTTGTGATGGTGTGTGGACGTGAAGAGGAATCTAAATAAAATGCGCTTATCCCCCTTTATATTTACAGTTGTAGCGATCGCCGCCCCGTTGGGCAATTCGCTGAGTGTGAATGCACAAACCGCTAAAGATTTAAAAACAGAACCAAAAACAGCGGTTACAGCACCTACAACAGATCCAGCGCAAGTCGTTGTTGGGGTATTCCCAGCAGTTGTACCTGGATCGGTAACAAAGCCAGAAGTTGTAGTACCAACTGTCATAACATCAAAAACTGCACAAAACCTTCAACCAACTCCAAATCCTGAGAATCAACCTACTGGAACTCAGCAACAAGCTCCCTCATCTCCCGGTACAAATACACCACAGGAGACAAACCAGCCAACTGAGGAACCAGTACAAAATAACCAACGACTGCCCAATTTTGAAAATCCACCATCGGGAACTCAGCAACAAACTCCAGTTCCAGAAACTCAGCAACAAACTCCAGTTCCAGAAACTCAGCAACAAACTCCAGCCCCAGAAACTCAGCAACAAACTCCAGTCCCAGAAACTCAGCAACAAACTCCAGCTCCAGAAACTCAGCAACAAACTCCAGACAATACGAACCCACCTACGTTTCAACAAACACCTCCTTCAACTCAACAGGAAACTCCATCAGAACAATCCCCCGCAGCCACAGAACCTCGGGTGCTTGTCTCTGAAGTGTTGATTCGATCTGAAGCAGGACAAGCGATCGCGCCAGAGTTAGAAGAACAAATCTATAGAGCAATTCGTACCCAACCAGGTAGAACCACAACTCGTACACAATTGCAAGAAGATATTAACGCCGTTTTTGCCACAGGGTTCTTCTCCAATGTTCAAGCAGTGCCAGAAGATACCCCATTAGGTGTACGGGTAAGTTTTGTGGTACAACCCAATCCAGTACTGACCAAAGTGCAACTGCAAGCCAATCCTGGTACAAATGTTGCCTCAGTACTACCAGCTGATACTACAGATAGTATATTTAAAGAGCAATATGGTAAAATCCTTAACCTGCGAGATTTACAGGAAGGTATCAAGCAACTAACCAAACGCTATCAAGACCAAGGTTATGCACTAGCGAACGTTATTGGTGCGCCTCAAGTTTCTGAAAATGGAGTTGTCACCCTGCAAGTCGCAGAAGGTGTGGTAGAAGATATTCGAGTTCAGTTCCGCAATAAGGAAGGTCAAACGACAAACGATAAGGGAGAACCAATTCGCGGACGAACACAGCCATATATTGTGACACGAGAACTACAGTTAAAGCCCGGAACCGTTTTCAACCGCAACACAGTACAAAAAGACTTGCAACGGGTATTTGGGCTGGGACTATTTGAAGATGTGAATGTTTCCCTCGATCCCGGTACAGACCCCAGCAGAGTGGATGTCGTGGTCAACGTTGTTGAACGCAATAGCGGTTCTATTGCAGCAGGTGCTGGTATCAGTTCTGCGAGTGGATTATTTGGTACTGTAAGCTATCAGCAGCAAAACCTAAATGGACGAAATCAAAAACTGGGTACTGAGGTACAGATAGGACAAAGAGAATTGTTATTTGACCTCCGCTTTACAGATCCTTGGATCGCTGGTGACCCTTACCGCACTTCTTACACAGCCAATATTTTCCGCCGGAGATCGATTTCATTAATCTTTGAAGGCGACGATCAAGATATCGAAACTGTTGAAAACGTTAATGACCCCAATGAGGACGGTGATAACCCCCGTGTTGTACGCTTGGGAGGCGGTATTAACTTTACCCGTCCTTTGTCTAGAAATCCATATGAAAGATCGGAATGGACAGCATCAGCTGGTTTGCAATACCAGAGAGTGACTATTAAAGATAGTGATGGGGAGACTATAAGACTGGGACGCCTTGAAAACACTAATGAATTTGTTGATCTGAGCGAATCTGGAAAAGGGAAAGACGATTTACTGCTCTTGCAATTAGGAGTCGCACGCGATCTGAGAAATAATCCCTTACAACCCACAAATGGTTCTTTCCTGCGCTTTGGTGTTGACCAATCTGTACCCGTAGGATTGGGAACTATTTTCCTCACAAGATTGCGCGGTAGCTATAGCAAGTACTTACCCATTGATTTTACAAACTTTACCAAAGGACCGGAAACTCTCGCTTTTAACGTTCAAGCAGGAACGATATTTGGCGATTTACCGCCCTATGAAGCTTTTTCCCTTGGTGGTAGTAACTCTGTACGGGGTTATGAAGAAGGCGGCTTGGGTAGCGGACGCAGTTTTGTCCAAGCATCAGTTGAGTATCGCTTCCCCGTATTCTCTGTAGTGAGTGGTGCCTTATTTTTTGATGTTGGTAGCGATTTAGGAACCAGTACTAGGTCAGCGGAGTTGTTGAATAAAGATGGTAGTGGTATCGGCTTTGGTGTTGGGGTGCGAGTGCAATCTCCTTTAGGACCCATTCGTATTGACTACGGTGTTAACGGTGACGGTGATAGCCGCATTAACTTTGGTATTGGGGAAAGGTTCTGATTTGGTCACTGGTCACTGGTCACTGGTCACTGGTAATTAGCAATTAAAAAAATGCAACATACTTTAGCAGGCGAAATCAACCAAACTGGAGTGGGGCTGCATAGCGGTATCTCAACCCAAGTTCGCATACGACCAACTGATGTGGGTAGCGGACGCTACTTTGTGAGAGTAGATTTGCCCGATACTCCGATAATTCCAGCACAAGTGGCTGCAGTCAATCAAACTGTTCTTTCTACGCAGTTAGGTAAGGGTGAAGCTCATGTTCGCACGGTGGAACATTTACTGGCATCTCTTATTGCCATGGGAGTGGATAATGCCCGGATTGAGATTGATGGTCCGGAGGTTCCGCTTTTGGATGGTTCGGCAAAGGTGTGGGCAACTGCGATCGCATCTGTAGGCTTAGCATCACAACCTTCAGGCGAGGACAAAGTTCTTCCTATTTTGGAAGATCCCATTTGGGTGCGTCAGGGCGATGCTTTTGTTTGTGCCTATCCATCAGCAGAAACACGGTTTACTTATGGTATTGATTTTGACGTAGAAGCAATTGGTAATCAATGGTACAGTTGGTCGCCAGGTAGCGAGAAGCCGGGTACGGCTTTTTCCCAAGGCGATCCCACAAATTTTGCCGAAAGTTTTTTAACTGAAATTGCCCCAGCTCGCACTTTTGGGTTGCTACATCAAATTGAACAATTACAACAATCAGGTTTAATTAAAGGTGGAAGCTTAGATAATGCTCTCGTTTGCGGACCGGAAGGTTGGCTAAATCCACCACTAAGATTTGCAAATGAGCCAGTACGTCATAAAATCTTGGATTTAGTAGGAGATTTGAGTTTGCTAGGTATCTTCCCCCGTGCTCATGTCTTAGCATACAAAGCCAGCCATAATTTACACATTCAACTGGCACAGAAAATTTTGGATTTTGGATTTTAGATTTTAGATTGGTCTCAAATCCAAAATCCAAAATCTAAAATCCAAAATTTCTTGGGGGAGGGTCAGATCGAGCACCTACTAACATAACCAAAATATAAAATCAACAGCAGGAGCAATGACAACCGTCACCGAACAAGCGAATACCATTGATGTTCCCACACCAGTATCTACTGACCAGTCGGATAATTCCAGCACAAACAAAACTGACTCCAAAGTCGTTTTTACAGTAGAAGACATCCATAAACTTCTACCTCATCGATATCCGTTTGCGCTTGTCGATCGGATTATCGACTATCTTCCAGGAAAACGAGCTGTGGGTATAAAAAACGTCACGTTTAATGAACCCCACTTTCAAGGGCATTTTCCAGGACAGCCGATTATGCCAGGAGTGCTCATCGTAGAAGCCATGGCACAAGTCGGTGGTGTTGTTCTCACTCAACTTCACGAAATGGAAGGTGGGCTTTTTTTATTTGCTGGCATAGATAAAGTGCGCTTCCGCCGTCAAGTTGTACCGGGAGATCAACTAGTCATGACAGTGGAACTGTTGTGGGTAAAACAGCGTCGTTTCGGTAAGATGCAAGCGCGCGCTGAAGTTGACGGTCAGCTTGCTGCTGAAGGCGAACTCATGTTTTCCCTATCAACCTAAAAGCTTGCTTTTATTGGAAGGCACGACCGTGACGTGCCTTTCTTGAGTCCCATTAAGGATATCAATAAAGGAAACAAGCTACAACAGCATCCTGCTCAACTTTTGACGCCCTCACACTCTCCTCTAGCTAATCTCACACTTTAGCTACCACTCGAACTACCTAATCTTACGTGCAGACGCGCCATTGCGTGTCTGGACACAGCACTCAAGACTTTTCTGGAGAGCACCCTTGAAAACGCTAATTCATCCTACTGCTGTCATTCATCCTAATTCAGAATTGCACCCCACGGTGCAAGTCGGTGCGTATGCTGTGATTGGAGGGCATGTCAAAGTTGGTCCCGAAACCGTAATCGGCGCTCATGCCGTATTAGAAGGACCATTAGAAATTGGGGCACGAAATCAAATTTTTCCGGGTGCCGTTATTGGCATGGAACCTCAAGATTTAAAATATGCCGGCGAATACAGCTGGGTCAAAATAGGAAACGATAACTCAATTAGAGAATACGTCACAATTAATAAAGCAACTGGTGCGGGTGAAGAAACTCGCATTGGTAACGGTAACCTGCTCATGGCTTATGTCCATGTAGGTCATAACTGTGTTATTGAAGATTCTGTGATAATTGCCAACTCCGTTGCTTTAGCAGGACACGTCCATATAGAGTCACGTGCAAGACTCAGTGGAGTGTTGGGAGTCCATCAATTTGTGCATATAGGAAGTCTCGCAATGGTGGGAGGCATGGCACGTATTGACCGAGATGTGCCTCCATATATGTTAGTAGAGGGAAATCCGGCGCGGATACGCACTCTCAATCTTGTAGGACTTAAACGCTCTGGAATGGATCTTAATGAGTTCCAAATCCTCAAGAAAGCTTTTCGCATTCTCTATCGTTCTGAGTTGACGTTTAAGGAAGCCATAGAACAGCTCGAAGATCTGGGAGAAACCTCAGAGTTAAAGCATTTGCGTCGCTTCCTCCTCCTTTCCCAAATGCCAGGAAGACGTGGCTTGGTTCCAGGTAAAGGGAAAGCTGCTGGTAGTGATGAATCTTGAGAAAAGGAGGGAGTGAGGAAGTGAGGGAGTCAGGGAATGAGGAAGCAGAGGTAATTCCCAATCCCCAATCCCCAATTCCCCAATCCCCAATCCCCACTCCCCACTCCCCACTCCCCACTCCCCACTCCCCTCATATGCGTATATTTATCAGTACCGGAGAAGTGTCTGGTGACTTGCAAGGATCGCTACTCATCTGGGCACTTCAACAACAAGCTGCAACCATAGGATTGTCACTGGAAATTGTGGCACTTGGTGGTGAAAAAATGGCATCCACAGGAGCCACTTTACTGGGAAATACCACCCACATTGGTTCCTTTGGTCTTATAGAATCGTTACGCTTTGTTCTCCCAACACTTCAAATTCAGCGACAGGCAATTGCTTACCTCAAGCAACATCCACCAGATTTAGTGGTGCTTATCGATTATATGGGACCTAATTTGGGCATTGGCAGCTATATTCGCCGTCATTTGCCACAAGTCCCTATCGTTTATTACATTGCACCACAAGTATGGGTAGCCTCGATTACACCTCGCGATACAGAAAGGATTATTGGGGTTAGTGACAAGGTGCTTGCTATTTTTCCACAAGAAGCTCGTTACTTCCAAGATAAAGGAGCAAACGTAACTTGGGTAGGTCATCCTCTTATAGATAGAATCAAAAATTTTCCAAGTCGTGACGTAGCGCGGACTGAGTTAGGAGTTGTAGGTGATACCATTAATGTTGCTCTTATTCCTGCTTCCCGCTATCAAGAGCTTAAGTATCTCCTACCAGTGATGTTTCAAGCAGCACGGGAAATCCAATCCAAATTGCCACAAGTCCATTTTTGGATTCCCTTGTCTTTGGAAATATACCGGAAACCTATTGAAAAAGCAATACAACAGTTTGGCCTACAAGCGACTGTAGTATCTGGTAAACAACAACAAGTGCTGGCATCTGCTGACTTGGCAATTACCAAGTGCGGTACTGTCAACTTGGAATTGGCTTTATTAAATATACCGCAAGTCGTTTTATACCGTCTTAATTCGTTGACTTACTGGGTGGCTCGAAACATCTTCAAAATTTCTGTCCCCTTTGCTTCGCCTGTCAACTTGGTAGTTATGAGGTCAATTGTACCGGAGTTTATCCAAGAAACCGCAACTCCGGAAAATCTGACTGCAGCAGCCATGGAATTGTTGCTCAATCAAGAACGCAAGCAGCAAATGCAAGCAGATTATCAGGTTATGAGGCAGTCTTTAGGTGAAGTTGGAGTGTGCGATCGCGCTGCTAAAGAAATTTTGCAAATGCTACCAAATCTTTAAAATTCGATTTTAGGCTTTGGAGTAAACTAGTACCTATGTTTTATTTTAAAGACACTACAATTGATGTCTCTTAGTGTTTTATACCTAAAATCCACGATTGTTATTCTCAGAATCTCAAACCCTAAGCCCGGACTCTCAAATCCTCAGCCGTCCCATTGCTGTGGATTTATTTGCTGGTGCTGGGGGTATGACACTTGGTTTTGAGCAAGCAGGATTTGATGTGCTGGCGTCTGTTGAAATCGATCCAATTCATTGTGCAGTACACGAATTTAATTTTCCTTTTTGGAAAATTTTTTGTAAAAGTATTGCTGATATTAGAGCAAAAGAAATCAGAGCTAACTCCTGTATTGGCGATCGCGAAATAGACGTGGTCTTTGGTGGACCGCCATGTCAGGGATTTTCCTTGATAGGCAAACGTGTTTTTGACGATCCTCGTAATGCTTTAATCTCTCATTACATAAGATTAGTTTTAGAATTACAACCTAAGTTTTTTGTTTTAGAAAATGTTAAAGGAATGACTGTTGGCAAGCATCAAGAATTTATTTCAATAATCATTAATGAATTTGAAGAACATGGCTATCAAGTTTGCCAAGAATATAAAGTCTTAAATGCGTCTGAATATGGAGTTCCACAAAATCGGGAAAGATTATTTTTGCTAGGTAGTCGTCAGGGTTTAGAGTTACCAAAGTATCCAAACCCAATAACTAAACCCGTTAAATCAAATAAAGCTTATTTCAATAATCAACTTCCAACAAGCCCTACAGTTTGGGATGCGATCGGGGACTTACCTGAAGTAGAAAACTACATAGAACTTTTTGAACAAGATTGGGCGATCGCAAATTTTGGAAAACCCAGTCATTATGGAAAACATCTTCGCGGTTTTGTGTCTGCAAATAATGACTATTCCTATCCACGTCAATATGATTCTCGAATACTCACCTCAAGTTTAAGAACAAAACATTCTTTAGAATCTATCAAAAGATTTGAATCTACTCCATATGGTAAAACAGAATCTGTAAGCCGCTTTCTTAAACTCGATCCACAAGGAATTTGTAACACTTTAAGAGCTGGAACTCCAAGTAACAGAGGAGCATTTACTTCGGCTCGACCAATTCACCCATTTACCCCAAGATGCATTACAGTACGTGAAGCTGCACGTTTACATTCCTATCCAGATTGGTTTAGATTTCATAAAACGAAATGGCATGGATTTCGACAAGTAGGAAACTCTGTTCCACCTTTGTTAGCAAAAGCAGTAGCATCAGAAATTATCAAAGCTCTCAGTTTATTTTCTGAGAAGCCTCGAGTTGTACAAAAGCTAGGGCATAAAAAATTCTTGATGTTTGATATGTCCCAAGCTGCTCATTATTATGGTGTTGACCCACATATCATAGAGCCAAGAACGAAAAATTTAAGGTGATTCATACCAAATCCGGTTGATCTATTTCATGCTCAATATAGGTTTTGATTGCGTTGTTGATTATAATTTCCGCAGCAGTTCTAAAACTAGGTGACGTTGGGGTACCTGGTGCCACCTCACTGTCCTGCTTTTCATGACCATCTTGGGGGTGATAAATTCTGGGTCAAGACTAATTATACCATTTCTCTAAAACTAGACTACAGATTAAAAAAGATTCGTATTGCGCTGTCTTCGCCACAACCCTCGGATGTGTAGTGTGAATTTAGAGAATTGGTATTACATATTCATGATTCAACCTATTCAAACTACTTTACAGTGTATTCTATAAGTCAACAAAGAAGCGCTTATCAAGAATTCTGTGATTTTGCAAAAGGAGAACATCCCGATGGAATTTATAAAGTAAATAGCGATACGCTTTTCAGAACAGCTAAGTATCCAGATAAATTAAATTTTACAGGTGTAAGAGCAAAGGCGTTGCAATTATTTTATTTAAAGTCAATTATTGAAAATAATGAGATTCAAGATAGAGAAGGGATAAAAGAAATTTTTATTTCTTTTTCTTCAAAAAAAGATAGAAATTCAGCTAATATTATTCTGAGATTATCATCTGAATTGGAGGAAAATAAGGAGAAAAAACAAATTAATAATTTTATTGAAACTTCTTCAATTCAGCTTTTGGATAAGCATTTCATTACACAAGAGATGGTTGATTTATATAAACTAGATAAGATAGATGATTTTATTTCAAAAAGAGAGAATTATTTGAAATTAAAAGAAAGAGAGTTTGTAGAAAAAATCGGAATTAGATATACAGATTAAATTCCCGAACTCTCCTTTATTGTTCTTGTCGGTGCATCTGGTTCGATTACCGAGTCTAAGCAGGTGGACTCTGTTTGTGTAGAAGCTCATTATATGAGGCCAAACCTTTTAAAATATTCTTTTACATTTGTTGGGTTGTGCGATCGCAAACTCCAACAAATAATAAAATGATGTTGGGTTTCATTTCTCAACCCAACCGACAATTTATTTCACTGGAAACTAACCTTCCCAAGGCGAAGGAATAGCAATGACGGATAAAGTTTTTGCGACTTGCAATCTTACAGCTACTCTACCGCAATTTGGACAAGTCACTTTAGTGTCCTGCTGCGGTTCTCTCTCGTGCTGAATCAATAGCCCCTGTTTGCAGTTCCAGCACTCGCAGATAACACGTCCTTGTGGTTTGTCAACATCTAAGAGTCTAACGTGCTGTTCTACTTGAATTTTTGGCTGGGAGTTGCGATCGCGTTCTAGTTTTGGAGACGGAGTCTTTGTTTCTTGATTCATGAAGAACTATTTCTTGAAATCTAAGTGTGCATATGGTTTGGTATCTGCACCCCATTGCATTTTAACGAAGTTGTGGCTTCATGAGCTATTGATTCTGTACTGAGCGGTAGAAAAAGTAGTAGTGTTCTCGCTTCAAAAAGCGATCGCTACCAACTTCATTATTATTCAGAGAAATATTTTCCTGATTTTGATTGTTAGTTGGAACTATGATTTGGACTAGTAAAGGAGTCCAAACAGCAACGCACATCAAACTCAGCATCTCCACTAATTTGCGAGATCTCGCATTTTTTTTCCTTGGTTTTGCCAGTCCTGATTGACTGCAAACCATCTGGTGAGGCCAGAAATGATTATTGAAATCGTAGTAACTCACTTGTAATTTTGTTGCTAAGTTGGAAAGCCAATAAAAAGTTTACCAAAACAAACTTTAAATAGTAGAGACGGACAATAATAAAAATAGATTCAAAAAACTTAGAAATTATTGCTTGAATTACTGACTGGTCACTAGAGCACCGATACAGTATTCAAAAAGGAGGCAAAAAACCCGGTTTCTTTCTGTTGCAAAGCTTGATATCTCGTAGGCTCAACTCGAAGAAACCGGGTTTTTGGAATTAGTGGATTGTTACGTATAGAGTGCAAGCTCCTACCTTTAAATATGGTAATTAACGGGTCACGGGTCACTGGTCACTGGTCACTGCTTATTGGAAAGCATTTGCTTGGCGAATTCTCGATGCAATTGGTACTGCAAAATCTTTTGTTGTGCTAGTGCATAGTTGGGGCTAGAGGTTGGTACGCCTTCCATATGTTTAATGGCTTCTTCCCAACGACGGGAAACAACCCGCCATTCAGATTCAGACTGCGCTGATTTTGTTAGTCTGGTCGCTGACTTTGCTTTATTCAAACCTTTTTGGTAAGTGCTATCTTCTGGAGGAGCGGTTTCTGAGGGTACTGCTAATTGTTTTTCAATATAAGATAAATTCGCTGATACAGTTTGTTTCACTTTTGGTAAATTAGCAAAGAAATACATCCATAACCCGGCTACAGATATCAACAAAAGGGTGAAAATTCTTTGCGGTAATTTGCGATATTTGACAATTAGGTCAGTTATATTAGTTTTCTTCTGAGGCGATATCTCAGTTATTGGTATTTGAGTTGCGATCGCTTCAGCTTGTTGATTTTCTGGTTGAATGTCTACTGTTTGCTCCTGACTAACACTGGGTTCCTCACTGATAAAATCGTCCATGAAAAGCAAGCGATCTTTAAAGAGATATTCAACCTGATAAAGGAGAGCAGCACTAATAATCCAGACAACAGCAAAGAGAATTTGTACAGTTCTGTGAGGTTGATTGTAGGTGTAGATAATTTTTTCGTAGTTAACTTTAAATAGAGAGAGGAAAGGGATACAAATTAACGCTGCTATCAGGGTAGATAGAACAAACACCAACCAACTATACAGGCTTTCCCTCCAACTAATAATCCCAGGTACTAATCCTTCAGGTGTTTTCACTCTCTCGCCTGGAATAGCAGGAATAAAGCGACTCAGAAAAAAGTGATGGAAAAAGGCGATCGCAGGTATTGGAGAGACGAGCAACAATATCAACATTACAGAAGACAGTTCTGGCTGTTGAGACCACTTATCCAGATAGGAATCCAACAAACCACTACGCCTAATAAAAGCCCCTAACCCAGCCATGAAAACTGATAGTATCAAAGCGTTCAACCATGCACTAGGGCAAGGTAACCATATAGGTAATCCAAGTTTTTTCATTTCACACCTACCGTATTTTGCTTAATCAAGGATAGATTTCAGCACCCAAACCCCTTGGAACGAGGTACAATGCTTTACCCTCCCGTGCTTGTTAGCAAGCAACACATGAAGTCTTATTAAATTTTTCAGAAATTAACATCTATCGAAAGAAGTATTTTAGAAAAAAAGGGAACACTGGCAGAATAATACGATTCCGCTCACCAGTGTCAAAATTAAGGAACATAGTGTTTGGTAGCTAGTGGTTATATCCCTGACTTCTCCAAAAAGTCGGGGATCTTGCAGCCCCGAACCTGAATCTCAATTTAGATTATTTAATGCCACCTTTACCTACATACACCAAACAACCTTGGACAGAAACTTACAGTGAAATAATTGATGTCCGTTCTCCTAGCGAATATACGGAAGACCATATCCCTGGGGCTATCAATTTGCCGGTGCTAGATAATGCAGAACGCGCTCAAGTAGGAACAGTATACAAACAAGATTGTCCCTTTACTGCCCGAAAAATTGGTGCAGCTTTAGTTTCCAAAAATATTTCTCAGCATCTGAGTCAGCATTTTGAAGCAAAAGGGAAAGATTACCATCCCTTAGTTTACTGTTGGCGAGGCGGACAGCGTTCCAATAGTATGGCTTTGGTACTGACACAGATTGGTTGGCGTGTCACCCTTATCGAAGGTGGTTACAAGACATACCGTACTTATGTTCGCGATCGATTAGAAAAAATACCAGAAAAATTGACCTACCGAATCTTGTGTGGTTTAACAGGTAGTGGCAAAACTCATATCCTACGCAAAATGCGCCTAAGTAGTTTTCAAGTTTTAGATTTGGAAGCTTTGGCGAATCATCGTGGTTCTCTACTTGGCGAAGAATGGGATAATCAACCCTCAGCTCAACCATCTCAAAAATATTTTGAATCTTTGCTAGTGCAACAACTGCAAAGCTTCAACCCTGCGGAGACAGTCTGGGTAGAATCAGAGAGTAACAAAATTGGGCAAGTTTATTTACCCTTGCCATTATGGGAAAAGATGAAACAGGCGAGTTGTGTAGAAATTCAAGTTCCCCTACCCACAAGAGTTGGCTATCTCTTGCAAGAATATCCACACCTGACAACACATCCTGATTTCTTAAAAGTAAAACTAGAAAAGCTTAAATCTCGTTACAGCAAAGAAAAACTGCGTGAATGGTATCAGTTGATTGATACCCAACAATGGGAGTCATTTGTAGAGAATCTGTTAGAGTTCCACTACGATCCAACTTACTATAAATCAATGCAGTGGAACTTTAATAAAGTAGATAAAGTTCTAGCAATACCAGATTTATCTGATAATACAATAGAGAACTTGCTAAATTCGTTATTAAAGAATGTTTGAGCGCTCTTATTTCTTACCGCTCTGGCAAATAGAATTCGCAGCTACACAGGCGAAACCTACCTGCGTGGGTTAAAATTCACTAGTCCGCGCAGGCGGACTAGCGTTTGTATAGTAGTGAATTCTATTCGCCCAAAAAATTGAAAACATTATGCCTTTGCGTGGGGAGCATCCCAATTTGAAAAAAACATCGGGCGATTAAAATCGCGTCTATACAAACAAAGTCCACCTACGTGGACTTTCTATTAAGTCCGCCTTCGCGGACTTCTTTTGTGTAGCCCCAGAATTCTATTCTTGCAGGCTTGCGCCAAATTGGGATGCTCCCAACATTATGCCTTTGCGTGAGACACCAAAATTTACTCTTTCTTACCTGCCAAACTTTCAGGACTAATATTGATAAGAGGTAAAGTACCATTACCACTTATCACTGTTGGAAAACGTCCATCCCACTTTTCTATCGCCTGCTTTTGTAATAATTCTGGAGTCAAAGTTTGTCTTTGTAATCTTTGTGCTTCTGCTTGACCTTTAGCACGATTCACATCTGCTTGGGCTTCTTGAGTTGCTTTCTTAGCAATAAACTCTGCTTGTTTAGCTTCTTGTTCAGCTATTTGCTTTGCTTCAATAGCCTTACTAAATTCAGGAGAAAATGCAAAATTTACTAAAGACACATCATCAACTATCAAACCGTAAGCAGAAAGACGTTCTTTTAAATGATTATCGATTTCTTCTTTCAACTGCGTTCTGATAGTGATAATTTCTTCTGCCGTCTTTTTTGCTGTTGCTGCTTTCAACACTTCAGAAACAGCAGGAGTGATGATCCCAGTAATAATTTGTTCTTCATCACCTATTTGTTGATAAACTCTATTAACCCGTGTTGGATCGATATGCCAATTCACCGCAAGTTCTGTCGTGATTTTCTGCAGGTCTTTGGAAGCAGCATCAGCATTAAAACTGTTTTGTCGAACCCTAACACTTAATCTTTTAACTGTTGTAACAATCGGCGTTATAGGATGAATACCTTCATCTAACACCTGCTCTTGGACTTTTCCAAATTGCATGACAACACCCCTCTCACCTGCATTCACAATTGTGAAGGGACGGAACATCATCGCTAGAAGTAAGACAAATACACCTCCTGCTAAGTAAAAACCTAATCTAAAATTATTGGAACTGGAAATTTGTCTGCTAATGTTCTGCATACTATTAAGAGAATTTAATAAATTAAGCACCTGTAAGGTCGATACAGCCAACCTTAAAAGTTCTTTTGTTATTTGAGCTTACTCAATGAGTAAAACTCTTTAATATAGATACACCCCGAATGGGAAAATTTATGAAATATAATTAATAAACTAAAGTTTTAAACTATGAAGATTTATCAACGCCATACCTGGCCTACTACGGTAGATGAAGCTATAAAAATACAAGAACAACTCCAGCCTGAGGTTATTACTGAAGATAACCTCAAGCAACCTTTGCAATATGTTGCTGGTGTTGATATGGGTTTTGAAGAAGATGGTGCCATTAGCCGTGCGGCTGTGGCGGTGCTAAGTTTTCCCGATTTGCAGTTACAGGAGACAAGCATTGCACGCCGTCCTACAACGTTTCCCTACATTCCCGGCTTTCTCTCATTTCGCGAAATACCCGCCGTTTTAGACGCTTTGGAAAAAATTCAAACAACACCAGATATTATCCTGTGTGATGGACAGGGAATTGCCCATCCTCGTAGGTTTGGGATAGCTTGTCATTTAGGCTTAATTATAGATATACCTACTATTGGTGTTGCGAAATCGTTACTTATTGGTAAACATGATGATTTACCAGAAACACGAGGTAGCTGGCAACCATTAATACATAAAGGAGACACTGTGGGAGCCGTTTTACGAACACGTACAGGAGTTAAACCCGTGTATGTTTCTAGCGGTCATAGAGTGAGTTTACTTACGGCAATTGATTGTGTATTGCGTTGTACAACAAAGTATCGGTTGCCAGAAACAACTCGCTTTGCTGATAAACTAGCTTCTTCTAAAGACTAAAGGTTCTAGCCCACAGCATATTCCGTAAACTGTCGCATAAAAGGTGACTGAAATCCTAGTACTATATCATCTTTTGAAACTCCGTCGGTTAGTATCATCTTTAAGATTCCAATTCTAAAGATTGGTCTCTGCTTTGAATTCTTTCGTCTACTATACCTCTATAATGACTGGTACTTTATTTTTCGGTAAGTCCCTTACCACTGATAGAACACTCTGTTAGCACAAGGCTTATTGCTCGTCAACGCCTGACTCAAGAGAAAAGCAGAACTGTCAGCTACCCCTAACTTTACACTTTTCTTACAAAATGCCCAAACATTTGTGAGAAGAATTTAAAAGGCTTTTAACAATCTCAGTCTTTCTACTAATTTTTCTCATCCGGACACTTGTCAGTAAAATTTCGCTGTTATTATCCATTGAGACATTTAATAATAGCAATAAGAATTGAATCGGCTCGAAGTATTTGATGAGTCGGTTAACCGTAAACGCGCAAAAATACTCATTGTTTGGATTCAATTGCTAGAGCGTCTGTTCATTATTCAAGTTTGAGCAGAAAAAACTCAGTTTCTGTCCCTGCAAAGACCGAATTTTCGTTCCCTAAACTTAAAGAAACCGGGTTGCATGAGAAGACTGTACAAACGCTCTAGAAATTGGGAACTAAGAAACCAGATAGACCCCAAAGCTATCTGGTGTAGATTTGTGTGCCGCTCAACACCTTTTGCGATCGCGGGCAATACAGGCATACCAATTATTGCTCCCTTTGTTTACGGACATTGTTACTAGAGCCGCTACTGTAACTCCTTCTAACGTATTGAAACTTCTTAGATTTACTACCTCGTACAAATGATAAACAACCCATTTGATGCTAATTTCTATCGTGCTGCCAATACCGATCTCGCGGCGGCTGGATTGACAACAGACGCCCAACTTTTTTCACATTTCCAAGCTTATGGTTTGGATGAAGGCAGAGCCTTCTCATCACTTGCCGACCTCAGCTTCTATCGTTCTGCTAATAGCGATCTAGCTAGTTTTAACAACCGGAATTTATTTAACCATCTGCAAAATTACGGTGTGGCAGAAGGACGACACTTTTCCCCATTTGTAGATCTTTCTTTTTACCGGGGTATTCATGACGATTTAACTGGGTTAAGCAACGAACAACTCTTTGACCATTTGAATTACGCTGGTGTAGCGGAAGGAAGGAGATTTTCGCCGTTAGTCGATCTGAATTTTTATCGAGCAGCCAATAGTGACTTGGCAAACTTTAACAATAAACAACTCTTTGACCATTTGAGTTACGCTGGTGTAGCGTCAGGAAAAAGGTTTTCACAATTTTTTGAGACAGACTTTTATTTGACTAAGTATTCTGACCTCCGGACAGCCTTCAGTAGCACTCCCAAAAACGATCGCCTTGAAGCTCTAGAACACCTGCTCATCTTTGGGTTGAATGAAAGCCGACAGTTTTCTCAGTTTTTTGATGTCAATTACTACCGGGCTCAGAATTCTGACTTGGTAAGTGCAGGCTTCAGTGGTAGACAGTTATTAGAACATTTTGAACTGTTCGGTCTGGCGGAAGGGCGCTCCTTTTCTGCTACCGTTGATGTCAATTACTATCGCAATACTTATGGCGATCTCAGAGATGCAAATCTTTCCAATTGGCAATTGTACAACCACTTCCAAACTCATGGTTTAAGTGAGGGACGCGCATCTTCACAATCTTTCGATGTGCAATTCTATCTGGATTCCAATGCTGACTTGAAAGCAGCTGGTTACAATTATGCTCAAGCATACAACCACTTTTTACTCTACGGTCAACTTGAGGGACGCCCTGGTGTACCCAACCTCTCACAAAAGTGGATTCGACAAACGGGTACAGAGGGTGATGACTCCTCCTATAGTGTTGCTGTTGATGGCACTGGCAATGTCTATATGACGGGTTATACTGACGGGTCGTTGGGGGGAACTCTTGCCGGGAGTCAGGATATTTGGGTAACAAAATACAACAGCGATGGCGCAATACAGTGGAAGAGACAACTAGACACTGCTGGCAAAGAATTCTCCTACAGTGTTGCTGATAGTGTTGGCAATGTTTACATTACAGGTTTCACCTCTGGTGCTTTGGAGGGAAGTAATAAAGGAGGTATTGATGCGTGGGTAGGCAAGTATCACAGCGATGGCACGGAGCAGTGGAAAAAACAACTGGGTACTGCAGGCGATGACTTCTCCAACAGTGTCACTGTTGATAGTGCCGGTTATGTTTACATTACGGGACACACTGACAATTCTTTGGGGGGAACAAATGCAGGAGATATTGATGCCTGGGTAGCCAAGTACGACAGTGGTGGAACAATACAGTGGAAAAAACAACTGGGTACTTCTAAATTGGATGTTTCCAATGGTATTGCAATTGATAATGCTAGCAATGTCTATGTTACAGGTTTCACCTCTGGCGCTTTAGGGGGAATGAATGCCGGAAGTGTTGATGCTTGGGTAACCAAGTATGACGGCAGTGGAACATGGCAATGGACGAAACAACTAGGTACAGAGGGTGAAGATTATTCCAATAGCATCACTGTTGATACTGCTCTTAATGTTTACATTGTAGGAGATACCTCTGGTTCTGTGGGGAAAATCAATGCGGGCGGTCAGGACGCTTGGATAGCGAAGTACGGTTCTAATGGCGAACTCCAATGGAAAAAACAACTGGGGAGCGCTGGTGATGACTTTGCTTATGGTGTCGTCACTGACAGTGCTGGTTATGTTTACATTACCGGAGATACCGATGATGCTTTGGGGGGAACCAATGCGGGAGGTATTGATGCGTGGGTGGCTAAGTATGACAGCAATGGCAACCCACTATTTATCAGGCAGTTTGGTACAGAGGGTGATGACTTTTCTAATGGAATCGCCGTTGCCAGTGGTGGTCATGTTTACATTACTGGAGATACCGACGGTGGTTTAAGCGGAACAAATGCTGGAAGTATTGATGCTTGGATAACTAAGTACCGTTAATTGGTCCAATATGAGGGTGAGTGTTACTAAAGACTAAATAGTTCAGTTGACCGAATCAAAGCAATATATGCATTTTGGCTATCACTCTATTGGCTACTAATCTTTGCGGATTTAGTTTCAAAAGAGGCAAAGTATGACAGCCGTTGTCCGAAAGAATAAGGGTTTTAACTGCTTTGATTTCCCGCAAGATTTGACAAGGTTTGCCTTGATGACACTAGCCCTATCAAGGAAGTAGTTAAATCGGCGAAGTTAGCTAACCGCATTTGAGACTGCCTAAAAAACATTAATAAAAGATTTGAAAATTCCGGAGCATTCTTATGAGTAATAACAATCCCATTAACCTACCCTTTAGTTTAATTGATGGAGATGCTTTTCCGTGGGAAATCACAGCAGACGGGGAATTGGAATACGGTCGTATAGCAGCCAACTCAGATACAGGCGAGCAATATTTTCAATCTTATGGAGGATTGTACAACAACTTTTACAGTTATCACAGCGCCGATGCTTATACGGAAGATAATGGTCGTGAAGTTGTCGTAGCTCCCAGATATTTGGGGAATGGATACGGTGGAGATTCGGAAATTTCACTATCACGAAAAGTCTACGTTTCAGAAAACTCTGGCTTTGTTCGGATTTTAGATATTGTCAAAAATACATATTCAGAACCTTGGCAATATGACCATAGGGTTTACAATAACTCATATAACTTGCCATCAAATATTACCAAAACCTCAAGTGGAAACAGCAAATTAAACCTGGATGATAACTGGTTAGTTTTAGATAGTATAAGCGATAACAATACTAGTGATATAGTTCGAGTCATAGCTGGAACGGGTGGTTATCGTCCTTATCAGGTTTCAAATGGGAATTCTTCTGATGTTATATACAGGCTACAATTGGCTCCGGGCGAAACTCAAATTGTCATGCACTTTATTGCCCGCACTTCCGATGTCGCGACTGCCTTAGCAAAAGGAGACCAGCTCGCACTTTTGGGTATGAATGCTTTAGCGGGAATGACAGAGGAAGAAAAGAGACAAGTTATCAACTTTAGCACTGGTTTTAATAATAAACTACCGCCTGACTTGATAGTTGAGTCGGCTCAAATACTTCTAGGTGAAGTTCCCATTTCGGATGGAAATATTTCAGTGACTTTGAATGTCAAAAACCAAGGAAGTGGGGCATTACTAGAAGACATAAGCCGTGGAACGGTTTATATTTCAGATGATAATAAACTTGATGAAAATGATAGAGCAATATATTCGTGGAGTCAATATTTAGAAAACTCCATGATGCCTAATACCAGCTATGAAATAACTGAAAGCATTAATTTGTCGCAGATAAAACCGGGACATAAATTCTTAATTTTTGAAGTAGATGGATTTTATGGCAACACTTCATATCATTATTACAATGAAGAAATTGAATCTAATGAATCTAACAATGTATTAGCCATACCTATTGAAGTTAAAGCACCTGATTTAGATATCATAGAAGCCAATATAGAAAATGGAACCCCGCCAAGAGAAGTCACTTGGGGTCAGAAGATATCAGTTTCTTGGACTGTCAAAAACCAAAGTAATGATGTCCCTGCTCCAGCTAATTGGTCCGATCGCATCTATATTTCTAGCGATCCTTATTTTGATGAAGAAGATTTGTTCTTGGCCATAAATGAGGAGAACATCGACAAGCATACACCATTGGCTCCTGGTGCTACGTATAATATTCAAAAAAACATTACTATTCCAGGTGGAAGCGAGAAATACCTTGGGAGTAAGTACCTAGTATTTGTAGCAGATGATTTTGATAATCAAGGGGAAACCGATGAAGGTAACAACGTTTACGTCTATCCAATACCTATAGAGTTTAAAGCCCCAGACCTGACCATTACAACAAACCCAGATGTTCCCCTTCCCTCAACAGCCATTCCGGGGCAGCCAATACCAGTTTCTTGGACTGTTACCAACCAAGGAAATGGTGCAGCCTTAGCCGATTACTGGTATGACGGCATCTATTTATCTAGTGACCAGAATTTTCAATCTTGGCTAGATACACCTCTAGGTGGCGAAACAATTATCAACAACACATCCCTACCTGCTGGTGCTAACTACACCATTAACAACAAAGTTATTACTATACCAACTACGGCCAAGAGTCTTCAGTACTTGCTGTTTGTAGCTGACAGATCTGACAGTTGGAGTTACCCACGGCAACAAGAAACCAACGAGCTTAACAATGTTTACTTTGTACCAATTCAAATAAATACACCAGACTTACTGATTGAATCTGCTAGTATCGCACAAAACAAGAGTACGGCCATTATAGGCGAGCAAATGTCAGTGAGTTGGACTGTGAAAAACCAAGGAAGTTACCGAGCTGAAGCTAACTGGGTAGACCGCATCTATATTTCTAGTGACCAATCGTGGGATGATAGCGATACATATGTATACGGTGTATCTATTGACGAGCAAACACCTCTAGAGGCAAATAATGGTAATGACAGCACTTACAGCATTGAAAACAAAGTTATTACCATACCTACCACGATGACCGGAGAGCGGTATCTGCTGTTTATCACAGATGCAACTAGTAACCCAAACGATACGATTGGTAGTCAAAGTGAGAGTAATGAAACTAACAATACATACGCAGTTCCCATTGAAATCAAAGCACCGGATTTGACGGTTATAGACGCCGGAGAACCAAATACAGGCACAACCACTTGGACAGCTAGTTGGGGTCAGGAAATACCAGTTTCTTGGACTGTCAAAAATATAAGTGATGCTGCCGCTCCAGCTAATTGGTATGACCGCGTATATATTTCCAGTGACGACAAGCTTAATAGAGACACACTTTTATACAGTGAATTCATTGACGCTCACACACCTCTAGCTGGTCATGCAAGTTACAATATCAACAACAAACTGATTACCATACCTAAGTATGATAGCTACATCAGAGGAAATCAGTACTTACTGTTTGTAACAGACGCAAATCAAGACCAAGGAGAAACGAATGAAGCCAAAGGTCTATTGGAAACCAACAATGTAAAACCAGTACCGATTTTTATAGCTGCGCCAGACCTTGTGGTTGAATCGGTAACTGCTGTTCCATCAACCTCTGCCCAATTTGGTCAAACCATTAATGTTACTTACTTTGTCAGCAATGCTGGCGATCCTGGTTCATCAACCGTTGCTTCGAGGTGGACAGATCGGATTTGGCTTAGCAAAGGATCAACGCTTGACAGCCCTAGAATTGAGTTGACACCTGTATCGGTAGAGAGAGATACACCTTTAAATTCTGGTACTTCTTATTCCAAAACAGTTACCGTACCTTTACCATTAAATCCGCAGTTCTCCAACGGAACTTACTATATTTGGGTGGCGACAGATACTTCACACAATCAAGTGGAATTTAACGAAACCAACAACACCAAATTCAGCCAACCAATTAACCTGACATTACCTCCAATAACCGATTTGCAGGTTACTAGTGTTGTGACTCCAGTTGAGGGACTGTCCGGACAAAAACTGGAAATTGTATGGACAATCTATAACGGAGGGGATAAGGATGCCACTGGAGTGTGGCACGATAACGTTTATCTGTCGAAAGACGGAAGTATCGGAAACGACGATTTTTATGCATCTTTTTCCTTTGAAGGAACAATTCAAGCAGGCAAGCCAATTGAGCGGAGACAGTTCATCGACTTGCCGATTGATTTGAGTGGCGAGCGTTGGGTAGTTGTTAAGACGGATGCTGGTGGCGATGTCTACGAACACGGTCAAGAGAGCAACAATACTCGTATTTCCTCCAATCCTATCGACATTCGCAAGAGTGATTTTCCGAACCTGAAAGTATCCAGCGTTACTGCTCGAACCGATTCAGCTTTCTCCGGTCAGAAAATTACTATTGATTGGGTAGTAGAAAACACAGGAACTGGCTCAACTAGCGCTCCAATTTGGTATGACGCCGTTTTCCTGTCTTTAAACGGTCAAGAAACATACCTGGGTCAAACTTCTAACTTTAGCTACTTGGATAAATATGGTAGCGGCATACACAGCTATAACAATAGTTTAGAGGTTACCTTGCCTGATAATATTGAGGGCAACAACTACTACTTTGTTGTTAAAACTGATTACTACGATAATGTCTACGAATATCAAAACGAGGATGACAATTTTCGGAGCACAGAATCACCCACCAACATTGAACTGACTCCACCGCCAGACTTACAGCCGACTGTCAACGAACATTCCCCAGTGTTCTCAGGTCAGAGGATGACCCTGAATTGGACTGTTGTCAATAATGGTCCTGGCAAAACCTCTCAGCACAGCTGGTATGACGAAGTTTATATGTCAGCTGACCCCTACCTGGGCAATGGCGATGAGGAGTACTTCCTGGGTTCTCGTTACCACTACGGCGACCTTGATGTTTATGATGCTAACAGCACTAATGGAGCTACTAGCAGCTACACCACTAGTTTGGATGTCACTTTGCCAATAGGAGTGAGTGGAAATTTCTACTTCATTGTTAGAACTGACGCTGGCAATCAGGTTTTGGAATTTGCGGGCGACGCCAATAACATTGTTGCCCAACCTACACCTACTACTGTTAATCTCACACCACCGCCAGACTTGGAAGTCGAGTTGGTAGACGTTCCAACTCAAGCTTTGGCTAGCCATGCCCTGACCATTGATTACCGTGTTACCAACAATGGCTCAACCGCTACTCCCAACTATTCTTGGGTTGATGCTTTCTATCTATCAGAGGATGCTAATTTCAACTCCAGCACGGATAGGTTATTGGGTGAAATTAGGCATCATGGCAGCTTAGACATAGATGAACCCAACAAATGGTATGACGGCTCTGCTACCTTTACTCTACCTGATGGGCTGAGTGGTACTTTCCACGTCTTTGTTGTGACTGACCAGCACAATGACGTTTTTGAACTGAATAATCACAATAATGTTAATAATTACGACAATGTTAGTGACAATCTTGGAGTCGTTACAGTTTCATCGCGTCCGGCAGATTTGGTAGTTTCGGCGATCAATGTTCCCACAAGTATTGAGGCTGGCATTGCGAGCCGTATCATATGGACTGTTGTTAACACTGGATCTGGTGATACTGCTGTCAGGGCTTGGACTGACAGCATAATTGCGTCTGGTGATCCGAATTTAGGCAACGACGATGACGTTGTTTTAGGTTCTTTCTACCACAGCGATACATTAAATTTGATAGACGGTACTTCCCGAAGTGGTTTGTTGAACCCTGGGGATTTCTACGAACGCAACGAACTGGTTACCATTCCCTTCACCTTGTCAGGTCAGTACCATTTGTTTGTTGTGACTGATGCTAACGCTCAGGTCTATGAAGCAAATGCTCTTGGCAATAACTATAAATCCCAATTAATTACCGTCAATCGAGACACTCCCGATTTGCAAGTGACGGGAGTTAGTGTAATTAATGCGACACCTTCTGTATCATCAACAGACAAGCTCGCTGTTAATTGGACGGTGAAAAACTTCGGAACTGGTCGCACTAATGCCTACTCCTGGTACGACAGTGTCTACCTTTCTACCGACACCCAACTCAACTCTCAACAAGACATTTACTTGGGACAAGTTTTCCATTCTGGTGCTCTAGACCAATTTGGCTCTTATGACGGTTCTGGTACCTTTAACCTGCCAATAGACCTTAAGGGTAATTATCACGTCATTGTCCGCACAGATAACAGTGCCAATAGCGAGTATAATGACCGGGTTTTGGAAGGTTCTTTAGAAAACAACAACGACAAAGCAACCAACAACACCACCGCTATTACCCTGGGTGAAGTTCCTAACTTGGTGGTGGAAAGTGTTGATGCACCCATTGATGCTATTAGCAGTCAGCTATTTAATCTCACTTGGACTGTCCGCAACGATGGTGCTGCTACTGGCTACAAGCGTTGGTACGATGCCATCTACCTCTCTCGCGACCAAAATTTTGACCGCAGTAGCGATATTTACCTCGACTATCGATACCATGTTGGCAGTTTAGCAGCAGGAGAGACGTACACGCAACAAAACCAACTGTTCAAAATCCCCTCTGGGTTGTCTGGTCCATTCTACGTCTTTGTTGTTGCTGATGGTGGCAATGAGGTATACGAGCGCGGTGGAGAAGGCAACACGGTGGGCAACAATTTGAACTATGACCGGAACTCCATGCAGGTGAGTTTGCCGAACCCTACTGACTTGAGTGTCGGTACTATCACTGTCCCTGTCAATGCCGTTCCAGGGCTTGATGCCACCATCAGTTACACTATTAACAACTTGGGACCAAATGCGGCTCAAGGTATTTGGTATGACTCAATCTACCTTTCTGCTGATGATAAGTGGGATATAAATGATACTTTCTTTGGACGTAGCCAAGCACCAGTAAGCTACGTAGCAGATCCTGGCAATGAGTACAGCTATTACGACAATAGTATAACGGCTCCCTTACCCGGTGTAGTCCCCGGCGACTATCACGTTATTGTCAAGAGCGATATTCGCAACGCCATTGTAGAAAACGATGAAAATAACAACATTGGTGGTTCTCTAGACAAAGTATCAATTGATGTCGAGCCACTGCAATTGGATGTCTCTAAAACTGGAACGCTCTTCCAAGGACAATCTGTCTACTACAAGATTGATGTTACTGAGGGAGAGACGCTACAAGTCACCTTTGATTCCCTTGCGGATAATGCGTTTAACGAACTCTACATCCGCTATGGTGAAATGCCTTCCCAAACAGAGTTTGACTATGGATTTGAGAATGTCTCTGCCGACCAGCAAATTGTCGTACCCTTTACCGAAGCTGGCACTTACTATGTTCTTGCCCGTGCTATCAAAGCCCCTGAGTGGATTAGTCATTTAGTTGTAGGTGAGAATACTACCGTTTCTGGAATGGGAAATAACTACACGATTGAGGCTAAGACGATTGACTTTGGTATCACATCCATCGGTCAAACTGTGGGCGATCGCGGTGGTAAGATAACTCTGGAGATTGATGGTGCCAAGTTTACTCCGTACATGAGGGCGGAGTTGATTGATAGCACTGGTAAGTCAATTGTTGCTGAGAATATCTGGTTTGAAGGTTCAACCGACGTATTTGCAACGTTTGACCTAACGAATGCAGCAATAGGAACTTATGACCTGAAAGTTTCGCAAACTTTGAGTGAGCTAGTCTATCAAGAAAATGCTGATGGGGAACTTGAACCTGTATTTATTACGAATCCTGATGGTGAGCTTGAGCCTGTATACGTTACAGAAGAAAATATAGATGTGCTGGATGATGCATTTTCAGTTGTGAATGCACGTCCGGATAACGTCTTGATTTCCGTAACCTCGACATCTGCTGTATCCCCCGGACAAAGCTTCGACATCATTGTTTCTTATGCAAATAGCGGGACTCATGATGTCACAGCACCAGTCATTGTTGTAAATACTGACCGCGAAGTTCATCTACAGAACATTCAAGATGGAGATGGATTTGTCCAGATAGGCTCAATGACGTTGCTGGGCATTAGCAATGAAGGACCGGCGGGTACTCTCCGTCCTGGGGAAATGGGCATAATTCGCCTTCGGGGAACAGCGCCTTCGACTACAGGACCAATCAATATTACTGCTCGCCAAATAGCAGATAATAGCACTCCGATTAACTACAGCGACTTTATAGAGTATCTGGGCGGTGATATTTCAACAAAGTCGTGGTTTGATGCAGCTACGGCGTAGCAAAATCAGTTTGGCAGTTCGTGGACTACTTTCCAAGCTGGTTTGGCTAATCAGGCGACTGAATCTACTATCACTAGTAACTATACACACTCTGCTACAAAGTTGTGGAGTGATGTGGCTTTAAATGCGTGGCTCCTAGCCGAGTTGGAAAATCTATCCACAACTAATGAAAGTAGTTCTTTAACAGATAATGATGGTTCCTCAACAAGTGATCGGAATACAAGTTCTTTATCAGAAGATAGCAGCTCCCAAACCGAAGAGGAAATACAGAATGAAGTAAGTTTAGGGTTGACAGGAAGTATATATCACGTAGATGTTAGTTCTGAAAATAATCCTGACCCTAAAAAGCCTCCCACCCCACCATCGAATAATCCATCCGAAAGTCCTGGAAAACCTGGAAACTTTGGAAACCCGAATAATCCATTTGACCCCGGACACAGTACTACCAATGTTGTCGTTTCCCGCGACCCCAACGACATCCTTGGTCCTCAAGGGTTTGGTGCAGAACATTGGGTAACATCTGACCCCTTAAATTACACTATCCGCTTTGAAAACGACCCAGTTTTTGCGACTGCGCCCGCCCAAGTTGTACGCATTACCCAACAACTTGATAGCGACCTCGACTTCCGTACCTTTCGCGTAGGTGACTTCGGGTTTGGCGACACATTTATTGACGTACCAGACAACCGAGCTTTCTATCAAACCCGTCTGGACTTAACTGCTACTAAAGGAATCTACGTAGATGTAGTCGCGGGGATTGATGTTGCTACAGGGCAAGCCTTCTGGGAACTGACATCCATAGACCCCACCACTGGAGTAGAGCCAACCAATCCCTTGCAAGGTTTCTTGCCACCCAACATCACCAAACCTGAAGGTGACGGCTTCGTCAGCTACTCCGTAAAACCTAAATCGAGTGTTGAGAATGGTGCTGTTATTGACGCAATAGCCCGCATTATCTTCGATATTAACGAACCCATTGATACACCAGCGATTTTTAACACCATTGACAAGAGTAAACCCACAAGCACTGTCGGCGCATTGCCAAGTGCGACTAACGACACCAGTTTCTCAGTCAGTTGGTCTGGTAGTGACAATACGGATGGGTCAGCTTTGGCTGGTTTTACTATTTACGTCTCAGACAATGGCGGAGCATTTGTTCCTTGGCTGGAAAACACCACTCTCACCGAAGCTACATTCACTGGCATTGCAGGTCACACCTACGCCTTCTACAGCCGTGCCCGTGACAACGCGGGCAATACTGAAGATGCTCCGAAGAGCGTTCAGACATCCATCACCATCAGTGACGGTACAGATGATGTTCTTCCGATGACCCGAATTGGTATTCCTGGCAGAGATCTTCTCATTGGAAGGAATGGTAACGACATCCTCAATGGTAGAAAGGGCAATGACACCCTCATTGGCGGTGCTCTTAACGATACCCTCATTGGCGGTACGGGAAGAGATACTCTTGATGGTGGCACTGGGGATGACACCTTGCTTGGGGGATCGGGCAATGACACCCTCATTGGCGGTTTTGGCAATGACGTACTTACGGGTGGTGCTGGCGCTGATCTCTTCGTTCTCAACAACCCAAACACTGGAGTTGATAGCATTACCGACTTCTCAGTAGTTGATGATACACTCCGTGTTTCTGCTGCTGGTTTCGGTGGTGGCTTGACAGGAGGTGCTGCCATTACCTCAAGTCAATTTCTCATCGGTAGCGGTGCAGTGGCAGCAACTAACTCTAGTCAGCGATTTATCTACAACACCACTACAGGTGCTCTGTTCTTTGATGCCGATGGTAACCAGACTGCTTTTGGGGCGGTACAAATAGCGATGCTATCAAATAAACCAACAATTGGCACTAGTGACATTTTTGTCACCACTTGATGTAGTTATAAAGCCTGCCCCTTTTTTCTTGCTCATTCGAGACCAAAAAACGTATCATCTACCAGACACGCATATGAAGGGCGCTTTATTGCAAATCAATAGCACAAAATTGATAGCTCTTAGCGCCCTTATTGCAACGGTTGCCCTGATTTACCCTTTAGCCTGACTTTTCACGGCATCTTTTTGGTTTGTAGGATCGCTGCTCAAACCACTGTTCCAAAACCTGATTTCTTAATCATATCTTGTCATTAATTCAATGTTAATGACAATTAGGGAGTTAGGTAAAACTCAGTCTGGAAGTGAGTTTTGAGACTTCTCGTGAAAAGTCAGGACAACCGCCTAGCAGCGAGTAAGGAAACTGCTGATTCTATCAGCATTCTGCGGGTGGCATACAAAGAACCATCGATATTCGCGAGGTTCTAACATAACAGGTTGTGATTGCCGCCCGTAAGGCGCTCTTAAAAATTACTTTATAAATCGCTTTAACATTTTTTATTTGAGCAAAGCCTCTAATTTATTAGAGTTTAGGATGTTTCTAATGCTCATTTCTTATGATTCCAATTTCTGTTTTATAGGAATGAACAAAAAAATATCTAAAATCTTAGAATTTTCCTTGTTTATTCTCTTGTTTTTTTATAAAAAAACTTATCAAAAATTTTCATTAAATAATTAATTTTAAGTATTTTTAGTGAGGCGGAATCTTCTACTCTATTGGAGAATGGAAATATTCAAAAGTGGCTAAAACACTGTAATTGCTCAAAGTAAATAATCCAGATAACAATGTTAAAAATATTTCGTGTAAATTCATGGGTGAGTGCATGCGTTGTTTCCAATTTACTACTAACACTGCTAACACCTTTGACAGCTTATGGAGGAAAGCAACTAAATGAGTCTATTGCTTTCTCATCATGTTTTGGTTTAGGTTTACCAGTAAACACAGATGAACTTCGCAAATATGGAAGTCTGAAAAATATAGGTGATGTTTTTGAAGCTTTTGCCTTAAGGAGCATAGGAATTAGAAAGTACACTGGTCCGATTATTTATTCGTCTTTAAGAGACCGAGAAACCAAAGGTGGGATAAAGAATGTTGAACCAGATGGTTATACAACACTATTTCTACTAATTAAGGATGAGACCACTAATCAGGTA
Organism: Scytonema hofmannii PCC 7110; assembly: GCF_000346485.2. Classification (NCBI taxonomy): domain Bacteria; kingdom Bacillati; phylum Cyanobacteriota; class Cyanophyceae; order Nostocales; family Scytonemataceae; genus Scytonema; species Scytonema hofmannii. Next base: position 5,221,438 of record NZ_KQ976354.1, on the reverse strand, counting down.
ATAAAGCAATATTCATTTCCCAATAGTATAATCTTTGATGCAAAAGCTGTAAATACCAGAATGCCTTACAGCTACTCGGAGCACCAACTTGCGGGTTATATTGATATTTTAAGTAGATCTCCTGCTGCTACAGGAACGCTAAGCAATGGCCAACGTGCTACTCCAAGGCTCGTCTTGTTAACTTCAGCAGATGCCATAGTGGGAGAAAACCTAAAAGAATTTGCTACCCAACAAGGTGTAGCCATATATCAGCAAATAGTTTGTACAAACTTCACAGGTATACCAAAGCTAACAGACCTTATAATGGGAAGACCTATTAATTTAAATCCTAATGTTTACACATCAAAGAGAGCAAAACCTAACAATTTTGAGATTAGATCAATACCTAGCTCTCTATATAAATAGACCTAGCCTTCTCTGACTTATCATGGACTACATTTTTTGCCTACCCCTCAAGAGATTTTTACTGTAAGAGAATGCTAAAAATGAAGAGCTAAGATTCCACAAATCTTAAGAAATGGGTAACTGAGCAATAAGAGTAGCCGACTCAGGAAATCTCAGGCGAAATGCTAGAGGCATTGAAATTGGAACAAAAATGCTGCTAATCCCCTATCCGAATACAGGTAGGATGTTCCTAAGTGTAGAAAACCAAGAAATTGATGTGTTTTTCCATATTAGACGCGCATGGCTATTGCAATGGCATTGTTTGCGGCGTATTTGTTAAGACCATGTTCTCGAAACAGCAGCAAGTAATAAAAATTGACTCAAGCAGTTTCTCACTCAATGCTATTGCAAGCAAGCACAGTCATCAAGTTGCGTGGGCGGTTCGGGAAGTACCCAAACGTATTGCGGAATTGCAATCGACGTGGGAGCAAATGTTGTCTGTTCACCTCAAAAGAGTCCACAACGAAGACAGAGTTGGTAACAGATAGTTAACTGATAAGAGTTGGGTAGGGTAATATGGGAATAATATATGATGCGAAAATTTTTCTCTTAACTGCTTTTGCTGGTAGGTAATCCTATGTACAAGTTATCTAGTGTAGTTTCACTTATTCCTTCGATTTTGATTCTAGTAACAGCTAAAGTAGCTTTTACTCAACAGTCATGGCCAAATCATCTATCTTCAGTAATTCCATCTTCAAATGAACCAGTTTGCTATATGCAGAGAAAGGATGGCACAGTTTTAGATTTGACTAAAGTATGTGGAAAAACAAATGAACAACCCAGTTTAACTAACGAACAACCTAGTTTAACCAACAGTCAAGAAATGCCCGAACAACCTATTGTAGTCTTCTCCAATGACAACTCCCCTGAAATTGCTGCCCTGAAAAAGGAGGTTTGTGAGAGCCAAGGTTACTGTCCAAGTTATTTGCCAGTTGATGTAATGACTATTAAGGAGCAGTGAAAGACTCTTTTTTAAGAGGTTGTGTGTAGTTTGAATTTAATCAAGGGTTACTCCTAAACACGTATTCTGTAACCCTTATCGTATATCGTATATCAAAGCTTACAGGAAATTGTGCTTCTTTGATGTTCCACTTGCTGTGTACCGTATTGTGATTTGAACCATAACGTGACCAAAGGTTATAACTTTGAACCATATGTTGTTGTGACTTAAAGTAAAAAGTGGCAGTTTTAAAACCATAAAGTGGCAGCAGTCAAAAACCTATAGTGTTCGTGTATTTGAGAGATTTTAATGCGTTAGCGAAGCTTAACGAAGTTATCGCTTGCAAATCATGTAGAACGGGAAAATAAGCGTTCTAGCTCCCTTGGCTCTGCCACTTTATACTTTAAAAACTGCCACTTTATCTTTTAAGTTACAGGTTATGAAGTATGTCGTGACCGTTTGGCCAAATTATGGTTCAAATCACACGTATCTTGGAGGTTTAAATGAAAAATTTTGGCAGATACATAATAAATCAAGATGGCGTTTCTATAGAGCAGCGTCGAGGAACCGAAAACATTGACTTAAACGATTACCTAGTTCTTGTCCAATCACCGATTGAGCAAGTGGGACAAGCGTTTATCCAAATGGGACTGGTGGATCTTTGGGAGCGAGATGTATATGCACGCGAAATAGAACTTACAAACAAAAGGAGCTTTATCCTTTTTCAGTTTCAGAGACACCCGTGGACTATAATCCAGTCAAGTAATTTTTTTCCACATACGATTTGGTTAAAAGATGAGTACGCTCTACTAACTTCTATTTGGTTACACACTAAAGCAATTTACTATCAGGTCAGTGATGTATGTGGCCACACTGGATACCATCTTTACAACTGTGGCGAATCTACAGAAAGGCTATACTTCGAGGCAAAAGATTTTGAAGAAGAGATGGATGCAAATAGCAGTATGCGTGAAAACGAGTACAGATCCGAGGAAGGAATCTACCAATTCCGCTCTCAGCTACGTCAGATAAAAGCTGAAGATATTCAAAATGTGGCACGCAATGCCTATGATTTCACTAACCAGTTTTTGCGAGAGCAAGATGCCTATGCTCCTGGCATTTCTTGGATAAGCGACTTTGGAGTTGGTCAGAAAGTTACTGTACGGGTATTAGGTCTTGAACGTAACGATTTTGAACGCATGGACTATATAGCACTAATTTAATGTGTCTGTCAATTTGATGTCATGCGCTTGAAAAGGAACAACAAAAGTTAACAGGAAGTACATTTGCACTTACGCTTTTGGACGCAAGCTGTACCGTCCCACAATTTCTACATCTAATTCATAACGCTCGTTCAGCCCCCGACGCACTAGAGCAAAGTTTATCGCATCCCTTGCTGCCAGTATTTGCTCGACCCGCTTTTGATGGGACGCACTCTCAGAGTGTCGCCGATAGTAGTAGAGGGGTTTTGCTAAGTGTTCTATCTCCGTCACTTCAGATAGTCGCAAACACAAGTCATAGTCTTGAGCTAGTTCAAATTGCTCGTTGATTCCGCCCCCTTGCTCGTAGACAGATCGACGCAGCAGTCGGAAGTGGAAAATCATGAAATCAACCAACAATTGCTCTTTAGAATAGGGAATGCGACAGCGCTGTCCGTATCCCATGATTTTGTTGCGTTCATTGATGACCTGATAGTCGGTGTAGACCAGTCCAATTTCTGGACTATCAGCCAACACAGCAAGCGTTTCCTCTAAGGCAGTCGGTGCCAATAAGTCATCACTGTCTACCCACCCAAAGTAGGGACAAGTTGTTTGTGCGATCGCCGCCTTCAAAGAGCGTGCTCGCCCTTGATGATCTGCTGTTACTACACGCACCCGTGGGTCAATTTGAGCAAAATAACGAGCGATTTCAACAGAACGGTCAGTGGAACCATCATCCCAAATTAACAGTTCAAAGTCGGGGCAAGTTTGTATTAAGACACTCTTAATTGCGGAGGCAAGATAGCGCTCCCGATTGTAGACCGTCATGATGATAGAAATCGATTTTTCCATAAAATCTTTGCTAGGGTACTAACTTCGACTTATTTGAAGCCAGATGTATATTTCATGACTTATTAAAGTGTTGGGATTTCAGACTGTAATTGTCTAAACATCAGATAACACATTATTTAGCTTTGTTATATTTAACCCTGACTTTAGAGTTTATCAACACAATTACGCGGTTAATAACAGTAGTCTTACTTATTTGTCGTCAAAGATTTAGCATCGATTACGTAGAAGCCTCGTTGTTTTATCTAAAACAATCAAGCCATTATGCAATTAGGAAGCAACGATTTCAAAGAACTAGCTTCCCAAGACTCAGTTGCTATTGATTGCTGCGCTCAGAGCGAAAATACTTTAATCCAACTTGACTCCATAAAGTTGTAAAACATAATGATTACCGATTACCTCGTGAAATTTACTGAATTCAAGTCAAGAGCGGGGTTGCGATCGCCTTTAGTCGGTTTGAGTTTGAGTTATATTACGAAACATTTACAAAGTATTGCCCCCTATCTTAAATACTAGACTGACCTTCTAGAAGCAGTTGCTTACTTCTATTAATCGTGTTAGGAATCACACAGCTAGGAATTGAAGTTATTGATTAATATTACGGTGTTGGAAAGATGAACTCACTCACTTTACAGTGGCAGGATGCAGGAAAAGACAAAACTCAGAAAATATACGAACAACAGCAAAGTAAAAATCAAGGTACTGTTCGTATTGGTCGCGATCCAGTTCGATGTGACATTGTACTGAGTCATCCCACTGTGTCAGGGTTGCACGTTGAAATTTACTTTCATTCACAACAGCAAGGCTTTTTTATTAGAAATTTGCGAGAACAGAATCCTCCACTTGTAGATGGACAACAACTGGTTCAAGGTACATTAAGACTGAATCAAGGCAGTAGTATTTATTTAGGGCAGCAACAACTCCACGTAACTGCTGTTTATATCTCCTCAACTAGCAGCGTTCCAGAAACACTTTTAGCCCCACCAAAACCACAGGTAGCAAATTCCCAAGCTGTTACACCAGCAGCAAGGCAAGGACAATATCACCCCCACCAACCTACGCCTCCTGTCAGACAGCAACCAGCAGTCCAAGGACATCACCATCATTTACCGACTCCACCTGTACAGCAGGGATTTTACGGTTTGGAATGTCCCAAATGTCATAAAGTTTCTTCCTCAGAACATTTACAAGTCGGTTGTCCTTGGTGCGGGACATCTTTAGCTGCAGCAATGAGCGTTTTAGTCCCACCGGGTGTTTAGGGAAAGCAGGACAAGGGAGACAAGAAGAATTCTGATTCCCTTCTCGCTACAAGATTACCGATTTTCTTCTCGTCTTTCTTCTCTTCGAGACGCTATGTGCAAAGCACACGCTACGCGAACGCGAACGTGTCCTTTGCGTCTTTGCGGTTCATTTAAATAAGTAATCTTTAGGCGGGACAGGAGTAGTTGTATAGTTTATAACTAAATGATTATTTGCTATTAATTATTAACTAATGTCTAATAATTTACAAATTCAATTAACTTGGGACGATCCTACCACAGGGGAACGACGAGAACCGCGTTTAAATGCACCGATCGCTCTTGGTCGTGATTTTGCTGCCTTACCTGCCGAACTCAATGGACACCGTGTTGCTCGTATGCTGCTGAATAGCAGTCAAGTGTCTCGTTTCCATGTTTTGATTGATTGGGAACAAAGTCAGTTAGTGGTGACTGACCAAAATAGTACTAATGGCACTGTTGTGAACGGTCAACGTCAGACGCGCAGCGTTCTTGCCAGTGGCGATACCGTACAAATCGGTCCCTACATAATTACTGTGACCCTTGCTGTTGCTGGCACACCTGCACCGACTCCTACAGTTCACTCTGCTATCCAGTTCAACCCCAACACCAATCTTCCAGACCCAAGCCTACCTGCTTCCCCACCTGCAACACCATTGGGTAGCAATTTTCCACCATCCGTATTTCAGGAAGAACAAGTTCCCGTGCAAGCGCTACACGCAACGGGGTTACCAGTAGGTGAGAGCGATTATCTTGCAGTTGGGGCTGGGTTAGGTAGCTATATCTGGGTAGATTTACTGAGAATGTCTGGTGTTAGGAGTGAAAATATTGTGGCTTTGGGGTTGGAAAAAGAACCTTATGCCCGATACAAGCGCCTTTGCCTGAATTCCCAAATTCCTTTGCACGAACGTCTGCGTTCAAATTCCGATTCTTGTCCTGATAATATTTGGGGTTGGCCGAGTTATGCTTTACGAGAAGCATGGCATGACTTTTCTCAAGGGAAATTAGACCAATCTTTTCGGTATTTGTGGCAAGTTTTTAATGAGCCAACTTTTGCTGAAACTTATACACCCCGTGCGGGAAATGTCTTTGGTTCTATTGACAGGGAAGCGAAACGCATAGGCTGGGATAAGATTTACCGTCACGGACGGATACGGGCAATTCGGAAAACGGATGATGGTAGGTATTGTGTCGCTTACTCTCAAGGACCGGGAAGCCATGCTTTTCACGTGGCTCGTCATTTGCACTTGGCAACTGGTTATCCAGCGATTCAGTTTCTTCCCGACTTGCAAGCTTATCGTGAGAAGTATCAAGATTTTAAGTCTGTTGTCAATGCTTACGAAGAACACAACCACATTTACGAACAACTGGAAAAAAAAGGTGGGAAAGTCTTGCTGCGGGGACGGGGAATTGTGGCTTCCAGAATTATGCAGCGCATTTATGAAGCACGGCGGAGTAATCGCAATATTACAGTTTTACACTTGATGCGATCGCCCAAACCAATGGGCAATAAATATGAGAAAGCACAGCGTCTTGTCAAGAATCATTACGAATACCAACCGTTCAATTGGCCCAAAGCCTGTTGGGGTGGCGAACTCCGCGCCTTACTGGAAAAAGCCAGTCCCGACGAACGCAAACGCTTGCTAGCAGATTGGGGTGGAACTACCACAGCAGATCGTCATGACTGGCAACGTATTACTGAAGAAGGATTAAGAGAAGGTTGGTATAAAATTGAATTCGGTGAAGTGGAAAAAGTAGAACGGGATACTCAAAACCGTCCAGTCACCTACATTCAAGAAAAGGGTTTTGGGCAAATGACTTTAGAAGCCGACTTTATTGTTGATGCCACTGGGCTAGATGCCAAAGTACAAGTCAACCCCCTCTTAGCAGATTTGGTGAAACATTACAGCTTGCCGTTGAACCATCTGGGAAGGTTATCTGTGGCAAATAATTTTGAAGTTGTTGAAATGCGCCATGGGAAAGGTCAAATCTATGCGGCTGGGGCAATAACCTTAGGTGGTCCCTATGCAGCTGTTGATAGCTTCCTGGGATTGCAATATGCCTGTTTGTGTGCTGTTGATGGTCTTGCTGCTGCTCGTGCGCCTAGCATCAAGCGCTTAAATGCCGTGAGTTCTTTTAGCAATTGGCTAAAGTGGGTATTGAACCAGTCTCCGTAAACTAGATTACATATCATAATTTGTGAGTAAAATAAAAAATTGTAAAGTTTGTGTCAAAAAATCAGTAGTTGTTATGAAGCTACTATAGAAAAATATAGAAAAATTGTCAGTATTGCCATCAATGGTATAGAACTGTATAGAATTCTATAGAGATATAAAATGTAAAATTTTAAGATGCAGATATTTAAAGCACGTTCCCCAATGCATCTGTCAGTTGTACCGAAACTCTGTCAGCCCTTGAAAATCGTAGCGCTAGGAGATAGTTTAGTTTATGGATTTGGCGACCCAGAAGGAGGAGGTTGGGTTGAGCGACTGCGGCGGAGTTGGATGTCACCCGACAGTCCGGGTCACGTTCTTTATAATTTGGGAGTAAGGGGCGATCGCACCCAGCAAGTAGCCCACAGATTAGAAGCCGAGTTTCGCCATCGTGGTGAACTGCGAAACCAAGTTCCCGACTTGATTATTTTATCGGTAGGAGTCAATGATTCAGCGCGGTTAAGTCGTCCTAATGGACGGAATTTTACAGACTTTGCCGTTTTTGAATCAGAAATTGCTGTTTTACTCGATCTAGCACAGCAACTATGCCCGGTTTTATTTGTAGGAATGATGCCAGTCGATGAAGCTAAGATGCCTTTTCTTGACTGCTTCTACTTCAATCATACCGATCAACACCGTTACAAAGAAGCTACTAAAGTTGCTTGTATTGAACGGGGTATTCCCTATCTCGATATTTTCGAGCAATGGATGGAACAAGGTGAAGCTTGGAGGCTGAAGCGAGTCAGTGCTGATGGTCTCCATCCTAATACCTTAGGATATAAGACCTTGTTAGAAGATGTTATGAGTTGGGAAGCGATGAGTGAGTACAATTCTATTTCTGACTACCAACTTGCTCGTTAATAAATTCTCGTAGGTTGGGTTGAGGAACGAAACCCAACATTTATCAACATTTGTTGGGTCAATGTTTTCTTTTAATTCAAATATTTAATAGACTTCTTGCAAAAATCCAAAAAATGAACCGCTGATGCACGCTGATGAAATTTGCTTAAAGAGTAGTTAAAATAGGCAGGAAAGGTTGCAATAGAATCCCCAAAATTTTATCAACTTCTTTAATATAGTACTCCACTGAATCTATATAAACAGTCGTTCTTTCTATAAATAAAAATCTCCAATTAGTTCCGGTAGTAACAGACCCATAGATACGTTCAATCTCCTTGCCTTGACTTTGATTAAATAATTGTGCTGCAACCATTGCTGCAATGCATTGACCGAGACCGCCGTTAATATCTTCTTTTTTTGCCTCAAAAATAAACATTACAGGAGTAGAAATAAATAATTGTTCTTGCGAACCACTGATAATATAATCACAAAATCCGGGGGTCTGAGTCCCCCACAGTTCGAGAGGAGGGTTTTGATCTCACCTTGACAGGGCTAGTAGGGCTAAAGCCCACCACATAAAGCTTTTGTGTGGCGTAGCCCTACCTACGTGTAGTTCAAAAATCAAATAGGAATCCTATAGCAATCTGAAATCATTCGTGAAAAGTTAGATCCCAGACTTCTTAAAGAAGTCTGGGATCTGGACACAGTAAATTGTCACAAATCAAATAAGATTGCTATATAAGCCTTCTTCCCAAACATTTCACTATATATTATGACTCCTACTTTATTTGGTCGGTGGCAAACTCGATTGTTATTACTTGCTACTGTAGGTGTAGTGGTATCTATACCGTTTGCGATTGGTTGGATAGGTTCTTATCCAAGCGCGGTTTATTTTTGGATACTAGCTTATGTCGCTATCTTTGGTTTGGGATGGGATCTTGTATACGACCAAATTCAAAAATACCGTTGGGATCGAGACTGGCCTGCAGCTTATCAACTCTTTGCAGGGATCTGGGAAATGATATTTATCTGGTTCATAGTAGGCATCTTTCGCATCTTACCTATACCTAGTTATCCCCCCTTAGGTGTATTTCTTCAGCATTACAGTGTTGTGTGGTTAGCAGTTTTTTTAGTTTCACAAAGTTTAATGCGGATTATCTTTGTGCGTTGGCGCTTCCGAGGCGGACAGTGGTTGTGAACGAATATCAGAGCGTCTTTGGCTGAGAGAACGGGAAGCTAGACTCGGTTTACAAAACATACTAAATGGTACCAAACTGAGCATGAGTCGCTATGTGAAGAACCGATTAAGAAGGCAGAAGTACGCTCGTCTGAGGGCAGGTATGTTTCCCCACGCTTTAAAGGGGGGATTTAATAAAGTTGCTACGCTTTATTTTGTCTCCATAAATAAAGTTAGGTTTTTAGTTCTGTAATAGTGTATGTTTCCTCAAAATTGCTTATCAATTCTTTTGTTTGGTTCTTCATCGCGATCGCGCTACCATTCGACAGAATTATTTTTAAATTAGCAAGAAATTTTTACAATACAGTAATATGAGGAAATAAGAACGCTTGAACAACAAATACACTATGCGAATTACACCTGACGGTCAGATTACCATCCCTCCTGAAATTCGAGAGGCGCTAAGCATTTCTCCTGACGTAGAATTAGCGTTTGAAATCGAAGGAGATCGCATTTATCTCAAGAAAATACAACCTACTGATAAAATCCTAACCTGGATTGACACCATGCGGGGTTGCGCGGCTGGAAATCTCACCACTGACCAAATCATGACCCTTACCCGCAACGACGATAATCAATGACCGTCTTGGTAGACAGCAACGTTATTCTCGACATTTTTACCAACGATCCCAACTGGTTTGATTGGTCAGCCCTTCAACTGACAACCTATGCCAGTCAAGACCGACTTGCCATTAATCCCATTATCTATGCGGAGATTGCTGTCGGCTTTCCCCAAGAACAGGAACTCATAACTGCATTGTCAGAAGATCTATTTGAACGTCTCCCTTTACCTTGGGATGCAGCATTCCTAGCAGGTCAAAGTTTTCTTAACTACCGCCGTCGTGGTGGCGCAAGAACCTCCCCATTGCCTGATTTCTACATTGGTGCCCATGCTAGCATTGCTAATTTTCCTCTCATTACTCGTGATGTCAATCGCTATCGCACCTACTTTCCCAACGTTAGGCTGATTTCACCTGAATAGCCATGACTAGTGTGGAATGGGAAATACCTATTAACGCTCCTCGTAAAATTAGAGACATTGAAGAATCAGAGAAACTTGCTATTATATGTTAAAAATTATCCTTAGGCACTGTACATTACGCTGTTGTGAAGTTTACAACTGTGATGTCAATTTAAACAATTGGAGTGTCGTGTTTGTTCATCTATGGATGATCCGAAAGCTAACTTGTAGATGAATGGCATGAATTCTCCAAATAGGGAACACGATGTCAAATTTTGAGCTAATTTTAAGGCTATTACTGCAGTTAACAGTAATTTTAGCCGCTTGTCGCATTGTCACGGTTATTGGGCGGCGCTACCTAGGGCAAACGGATGTTGTCTGCGAAATGATCGCAGGTGTTATGTTGGGACCATCGCTTTTTGGTGCGATCGCACCCAGCATACAGCAATGGTTGTTTCCTAAAGTTCCCATCATACTTGCCACTGGAGAAAAAATTCCCAACCCATCAATGTCAATTCTCTTTGCTATCAGTCAAATTGGGTTGGTTGTCTATATGTTTTTAATTGGTTTGGAATTTAACACTGAAATTATTAAGCAAAGGCTCAAGAGTGCAGGTTTAGTTTCTGTAGCGGGGATACTTGTGCCATTTTGCTTGGGCAGTATAGCTGCTTTCTTCCTTGTTAATAGGGGCGATTTATTTAAACAAGGTGTCAGCCCTTGGGCTGCAGCACTATACTTAGGTGCTTCCATGTCAATCACGGCATTTCCCATGTTAGCCCGAATGCTCTACGAACGTGGTATTGCGAAAACTCATTTTGGAACTTTGGCATTAGCCGCTGGTTCCATTGATGATGCAACAGCATGGTGTTTGCTAGCTATTGTATTAGCAAGTATTCACACCAACACAAGTATTGCAGCGTTTGCCATTGGTGGTGGTATTGCTTACGTACTAATGACAACTTTTGTGGCAAGACCTGCGCTCACTATCTTTAATAAGATGGTAAAACGAGATGGTGAATTGACCGTTCAAACTCTAACTTTAGTATTTACACTCTTGATGTTTTGTTCTTGGATCACCGATGCAGTTGGTATTTATGCAGTCTTTGGTGCATTTATTATCGGAACAGCAATGCCAAGAGGTGAGTTTGCAGAACAACTTCGCGAACGCACGGAATTTTTGACCACCTCTCTTTTATTGCCTATATTTTTTGTGTTTTCTGGACTTAACACTCAAATTGGATTGGTTAATACACCGATTCTTTGGGCAATAACAGCTTTAATTGTGGCAATTGCTATTTTTGGTAAAGGTATTGCTTGTATGCTAGCTGCAAAATTGGCAGGTGAAAATTGGCGCGAATCAGCCACTATTGGTGCTTTGATGAATGCACGAGGTTTGATGGAATTAATTATCCTGAATATTGGGTTGGAACAAGGTATAATTACCCCAACTTTATTCACAATTATGGTGATAATGGCAATTGTCACTACACTCATGACATCACCATTAGTTAACTTTTTGTTGCATGGAACAACTTATGATAAATCTCAAATGATATAGCAATTCTGTTCGAGTTGTAAACAAATACTGAGTCTTAAAAACCCGGTATCTTGGAGATACCGGGTTTCGTTATGCCAATCATGGGATATTCAGTATATTTCTCTAAAAAAATAAAATTAAAAATCCCCTGGTTTTAACGGTGGTAACTGTGTCTCAAGAAGAATTAATATTCAAGACTATGGCAACTAATCGCAAAATTGCTGAATAAAGTTGACATCTTTCAGTGATATAAAGAATTATCTTAGGGACATCAGGTTGTCGCTAGTCAGGGAGGAAACCATGCACACAGTTGTTCTCGTTCTACTTGAGGTACTGATTGTTATTGGGCTGTCCAGACTGGTGGGGCTTGCCTTCCGGTGGATTAACCAACCACTTGTTATCGGCGAAATTGTAGCCGGGATTCTTCTCGGTCCGTCTTTTTTTGGTTTGGTTGCTCCGGGGTTAGCAGCTACCTTATTTCCACCAGAGACAGTTCCTTTCCTAAACGTACTATCTCAGGTTGGACTCATCTTTTTCATGTTTCTAATTGGATTAGAACTGAATCCCAAATACCTTAGCGGTAATCTAGAAGTGGCAATCTTGACATCTCACGTCAGTATTTTAATGCCGTTTTCTCTCGGAACGTTGCTTGCAGTACTTCTCTATCCTTTGGTTTCTAATGGTAGTGTTTCGTTTACCGCTTTTGCCCTATTTTTGGGCGCAGCCATGTCAATTACTGCATTTCCCGTACTAGCCCGAATCATCACTGAGAATAATCTACAGGGAACTCGTTTGGGGACTTTGGCATTAACATGTGCTGCAGTTGATGATGTCACCGCTTGGTGCTTGTTGGCAGTTGCGATCGCAGTGGCAAATACTGGTAGCTTTGCCAAAGCTATCCCCACAATCCTCTATTCTCTCGTGTATATTGGCTTCATGGTGACCGTGGGGCGGTCTTTCCTAGAGCGTTTTGCCATCTACTACCGCCGCTCCGGACGTCTCAGTCAATTGGTTCTGGCTTTAATCTACATGGGAGTTGTTGCGTCTGCTCTGATTACAGAACTCATTGGCATCCACTTGATATTTGGAGCATTTTTGTTAGGAGCAATCATGCCCAAAAATGCCGAGCTTGTCAAAGAATTAGCAATCAAAACCGAAGATTTTGTTTTAATCTTCTTGCTACCAGTGTTTTTTGCTTATAGCGGTTTGCGAACGGAAATTGGGTTGCTCAACAGCCCAGAATTGTGGTTACTAAGTTTGACAGTTTTGGGAGTTGCCATCGCAGGGAAATACATTGGAACTTACGTAGCCGCCCGTGTTAGCGGGATAGAAAATCGGGAAGCTTCTGCACTAGGTTGGTTAATGAATACTCGCGGCTTAACCGAACTCATAGTACTTAACATTGGTCTTAGCCTTGGAGTTATATCACCTCTATTGTTTACCATGCTGGTGATTATGGCACTTGTGACAACATTCATGACATCGCCACTGCTTGAGATGACTTATCCTAAGAAGTTAATGATGTTAGATGTACTGGAGCCAGAATCAGAGGAAGTAACAAGCGATCGCGATACCACAACTGATGATATTTACCCCATCTCTTACCGAATTTTGGTACCCGTAGCAAATCCAGGCACCCAAAAAGGTTTGGTACAGTTGGCTGTTGCAATTGCAATGAATTCTCGACAATCTGCGGTTGTTCATCCCCTCAGTTTGATTCAACTGCAAGAAGACTACGCTTTTGAAAGTACTCCTGTAGAAGCAGAGAAGTTAATTACACAGCGCCGCTATCAACTAGAAGAATTGATTGAACGTTTAGAACCTTCCGCTTCACGGTCTTACGTACATCCCATTGTTCGCGTGTCAAATAATGTTGCTAGAGAAACTTCCCAAATCGCTTTACTAGAACAAGCCAACCTCATCTTAGTAGGATGGCATCGCCCAGCTTTTAGTAAGAATCGTTTGGGTGGACGAGTTGGTCAAATTCTTTTAACTGCGCCAGTTGATGTAGCCGTATTTGTCGATCGCGGAGAAGAACGCCTCGAACGTTTGTTAGTACCTTACTCAGCAAATATTCACGATGATTTAGCATTAGTACTTGCTCTGAGATTGTTGGTCAATAGCGATACGCGACGCTTACAAATTTTACAGGTGGTGGGAAATCAGCAAGTCAAAAACGAATTAAGTAATGAACTTCGCAATATCATGGAGCAATTGCCTCGTAGCGTGCGCGATCGCGTTGACATCAAAGTCGTTGAAATTGCAGAGCCGATTCAAGCTGTAGTCGCCGCCTCAGAAAGTGTTGACCTTACCATTGCAGGAACAAGCCGTGCTTGGGGGATCGAACGTCAAACGTTGGGAAGATATACAGATGAATTAGCCATTGAGTGTCGCTCATCGCTGCTGATCACCCGTCGTTACAATCAAGTCACTTCTCACCTCGGACCTATACTGGCAACAGAAGTGACCAGTGATCAGTGACCAGTGACCAGTGACCAGGTCAATAGTCTTTTCCCTATTCCCTACTCCCTACTCTCTACTCCCCAATATGCACCATTTCAACTTAAAATCTTTAGTCTTCTATGGCACAGCGATAAGTTCCGTACTGCTTTTGTTTAAAGTTGTCACAGCTTATGGTGAAAGCAATCTTAAGGCTGCTCCAACGTTAAACAGTCACTACCGTTTAGTGCTTAACGATAATTTGCAAATCTGCAAACAGTCCAATCCCGTAGTATTAAATATTCAGCAGTCAGGCGTTTACTTGAATGGTTCTGTACAATCAGCAAATCTTAACACTAAAATGTCTACAGCTAATAAAACCACCTCTTCTCTGACAGGTAAATTGAATCATCGACAGCTAAGCCTATCAGGAAAAGTGCCTAGAGCCATTCTTTGCCATACTCCCAATGCTGCAACACAACAAAGTCCTTCTTTGAGTTTAGTTAAAATACAAGCTCAACTGACTCCTAAACAGGATTTAGCAGGAACTCTCAGTATGGATGGTAGTTCAGAGGCTATTAACTTGACAGCGACACCTGAAAAAATCCCTGAAAAATCTAACCACTTAAATACCCATTAAGTACAAACTGATGCCATATTTAGAATGATCTACTACTGCTAAGTAAAAGTAAGGAGCATTGAGCGTATGGGTAAGCACAGACCACTTGTATATTACTGCCAGCATCTATTTGGGATTGGCTTGCTTGGCTCGTATGTTGCGATCGCTCTCCATACTGGTAGTAGTTATGCACAGCAAATAGCGCGGTTGGAAGATTGGCGATTCAATCCAGAAGCGTTACAACTAGAAATTTCGCTCTCAGCAGCTTCTCAACCGCGCCAATTTTATCTTGCCCAACCGCCTCGCATTGTTGTCGATTTGCCAGATACCAAACTAGGCAATGTTTCCACTCGACAAAATTATTCTGGCGCAATCCAAAGCATCCGTATTTCCCAATTAAATGCAGATGTAACTCGTATTGTCCTAGATTTAGCTCCTGGATCTCTCCTAGATCCAGCAAGAGTACAATTACAACCTCTGTCTCGGCAAGCCAATCGTTGGGTGTTACGTCCTGCAATTTCTAGTAACAATACTTACTTACCTCCGGGCGACTTACCTCCTTCACCTGGAAATTTTCCACCAACAACTATTAACCCACCATTCTCAGAAAATCTACCACCTGGTATTTATCCTCCACAACCATCAGGTTCTTTAGCGCCTGGTATTTACCCTTCACAACCATCTGGTTATTTACCGTCTGGTATTTATCCTCCACAACCAGCAAACGATTTCACACCAAATATCTATGGTGCGCCACCATCTTTGAATGCGCCCTCTGAATTTACAAATTTACCCCCAACAACCAACTACTCTCCCCAAGCACCGTTTGTCCAAGTTCCACCTTTAGCACCCAACAATCCTTATCAAGCACCGAATTCTAATCTTCCGTCAGCTTTTTTTCCAAATCAACCCAATAATTACAACAATACCCCACGTTCAAGAACACCAAATTTTCCAGTTCCCAGTGCGCCCAACTATCCTTACGGCGCTGATGCTCCTGAGGTCATTGATTTTGGTCAACCATTTCCCAAAATTCGTAATTAATTGTTAATGGCTAATGGCTAATTGTTATTTTATTAACCACTAACCATTAACCACTAACCACTAACCATTAAAACCTTTCTGTTTCTAGAGTTGGTGCTGCAGCACCTGGATTATTGAGGAAAAAGTTTTTCGCATCATCATTCTCGTAGGTGCAACTAATATCAGGTTTATCACCGTTTAAGTCACCAACGAATGCGAAATGATTCAGGCGATTTTTACATTCTCTCACCTGATCTCCTGACACCAGCTTCCTTTGCTCTAAAATAGCCCAGTTACTAGAACGCAGAACGCATCCAGGACGCATACTAGGCTGACCAACGTAGACTTTAAATGGGTTGAGAGTGACAAACAGCCGGGTATCCATCACCATAGCGCTAGCTCCATACTGAACGCAAAGTTCGGGGTTGGGTGCTCTAGTATCAATAAATTCTCTACTAGCTACGTTATTGGGAGTAAATGTTGCTGTGGAGCTAAAAGCAATACCAATCCCAATGCCCAAAACAAACACCCCTGCCAAAATTGCTATGGTGGTGACATTAAATAAGGGAGATTGAAAAATAGAAGATTTAGGGGTAGTAGGTCTGGGAGGGGTAGCTGTTCTACCAGAAGATTTACGTCTCATAGTGATTTAATTAACGTTATGTTTTAGACAGTGGGGAGGGGTTGTGAATTTACTCCCTCTTTTAGTATGGCTAGTCGTGACAGTATTTGCCCGTCTATAGCAATCCTATTTGATTTTTAAAATACACGTAGGTAGGGCTAAAGCCCACCAACTAAAGCTTGCGGTGGGCTTTAGCCCTACCTACGGTACTTAAAGTTTTTCATAAATAATTTAGGATTCCTATAGATATATATTGTTCCTTGTGAAGGCAAGATCGGCAAATCTTTCAAAGATTAATACCTTCTGTTACCTAATGCAGTTGATGTATTAAAAATTTTAAACTAAAAGTTATTAAGAAAATCTTACGTTTACAAAAATCAAGTGGCTACTCAACAAGTGCTTTTCTTAGGCAGGGGTTTCAAATTTTCGCAACTTCAAACGCTCGTAGCAGATAGTCTCACAATTTTTTGGGGGGATTGGCTGGAACTACGCGCACGGGTTGTACAAATTGCTTCATCAGGACTTATATCTCCCTTGATATACATTCTAGCTTTTGGTTTTGGATTGGGTAACTCAATCAAACCTGGAGCGGGGATAAGTGGTAGTTTTGATAATTACTTGGAGTTTATATTGCCAGGAATGGTAGCGCTGTCATCAATGACGGTCAGCTTTGTTGGAACAACGTTCTCTATATGTGGAGATAGACTCTTTACGAAAAACTTTGAGGAATTATTGCTTGTTCCCGTGCATCCTCTGGCGTTACACACAGGTAAAATGCTGGCAGGCGTCCTGCGAGGGTTGATGACTTCGCTAGGTGTGATGGTGGTAGGTATTGCGTTTAGTGGTAACTGGCGTTTTCTCCATCCACTGTTTTTGCTGATACTACTTTTAAGTTGTTCTGTGTTTGCGGGTTTGGGTGTTATTGTGGGGTTAACGGTGAAGTCTCTTGAAGCAGTAGGGCTTTACAACAATTTTATTATTATCCCTATGTCTTTCTTGGGAGCAACATTTTTTGACCCCAGTACTTTACCAGCTGCGTTCAAAGTGGTGGTTTACTTGTTACCTCTGACCTACGCCAGTATTGGATTGCGTGGAGCGACTTATTTGCCATTGTCTCAGTTTCCATGGTATTGCATACCGATTCTGTTAGTGATGGCGATCGCTCTTTCGTTTCGTGGTGCTTATTTGTTTTCTCATCAGCAAGATTAATTTTGAACCGCACGCTTCTGGAACTTTGCCACAATCAGTTAATTGATGCAAGTGTGGCATTGTGAGGGGAGTAGGGAGGAGGAATAGTTTTATGGTTTCCCTTGTCCCCTGCGGCTTCGCTAGCTAGATCCTCACGGAGGAGCGCTCACAACGCTCGTTATGAAAATCCCTCTTCCCTACTCCCTACTCCCTACTCCCCACTCCCTATTTTCTAGACAGCTACCAGAGTTTTTTCTAAAGGCATCCAACGGAAAGCGCGATCGCCTCCTCTCTCAATGATGACTTTAACGCGTGGTTCTATACTAGGTAAAGTTGCCAAGAACTCGACTTCTTGATCTGAAAGAACAGACCCTTCAATAATCCACAACACCAAACCTTTGGATTTTGGTGGAAGTTGTTCTAGCTGAGAGCTAACAATTGGTGGCAAGTAGTACACATAACCTACTGCTGCACCACTACCCGTGCTTTTTTTACCGAGATGTGGAGGTCGAACACCATGAACTTTCGTGAGATAGGCAGCTACATCTCCCAGTCCCTTTGCAGTCAAATTGAGGGCAATATAGCCTGCTGCACGCAGTCGGCGTCTGTACCGACCTTCAAAACCTCCTTCGAGAGGTACGTACACACCGAGAGCACCATGCTTCTCCAAATCGCGGATTAAACCGTTGCCAGTGGTAATTAATGCCATAGATTATTCTTTATCCTATCCCACTTTGATATCTCTATTATCTGTTATTTAGGGAGTAGGGAGTAGGGAGTAGGGAGTAGGGAGTGGAATTGGTCACTGTAAAAAATTTGTAGACAAATATAAATCTGTACGCTATACTATCGGATCGTGACATTTAGTAGAATCAGGTAACTATTCTATTGGCATTTCCGGATAGTTTTGTCATCAAAATTGGTGACAATCATCCAAATAGGATAAACTAGTAAGGATTGGTCAAAAGACTGGTAAACTGGATAAACTATGCTAAGGGTCAATTGGTTGAAAAACCAAGGTTATCCTAGGGTACATAGTACACTCAGTTCTTAGCCTTGAAAAAGACCGCAAAAATCTCAAACAAGTGTTTGAGGTGAGCAGTAAAGAAAAAACTGAGCAGTAATGTTTGTTTGTGGCATTGCGTGAGTCTCAGTTGATGGATACTGGGTAGATTGCTACCTAAGTCTTACTACTGCAATGAAAGAGTGCCGAATCAACTGCTTAAATAAAAGCGTTGCTGCACGAAAAGCAAAGCTCTCGTGCCTTGCATTTAATCCAGAAATGAGTTCTTCCACTATGGAAGATAATTCTGGCTGTGTGGTGAAAACAAACAGAATCGGATTCACCGAACAGTAGGGACTGTTGTGAAGACCCAAAGAAGTTGTAACTGTGACACCTAGCAGATTCGACTTCAGAGGTCAGCCCAAAAAAGCTGCAAATGCTTATCTGGGCATATATACAAATGTCTAAAATCCGATGTTAACGAAAAAAAGTTAAGTAAGGAGAGCCAGTAACTGTGTCTGTAGGTATTCTCGGCACCAAACTGGGCATGACCCAAATATTTGATGGTGATGGAATTGCTATTCCTGTAACTGTTATCAAAGCGGGACCATGTACCGTTACCCAAGTCAAAACAAAGCAGACCGACGGTTACTCCGCCATCCAAGTGGGTTATGGCGAAGTAAAGCCAAAAGCACTGAATAAACCACTGTTAGGACATTTGGCTAAGTCATCTGCCCCAGCAGTGCGTCATTTGCATGAGTATCGCATAGATAACTCTAGTGATTATTCTCTAGGTCAAGAGCTTAAAGCAGATATTTTTAGTGCAGGTCAAATAGTAGATGTAGTTGGTACAAGTATAGGTCGCGGTTTTGCTGGCAACCAAAAACGCAACAATTTTGGTCGAGGACCAATGTCTCACGGTTCTAAAAACCACAGACAACCAGGTTCAATCGGTGCTGGTACGACTCCCGGTCGTGTCTATCCTGGAAAGCGGATGCCAGGACGGTTGGGAGGAGATCGAGTCACAATTCGCAAACTCACTGTAGTACGAGTAGACTCAGAACGTAACTTATTGCTGATCAAGGGAGCTGTTCCTGGGAAGCCCGGAGCTATTGTAAATGTTCTTCCGGCAACCATAGTTGGTAAAAAATCATAAGTCCGTCATTAGTCATTGGTCATTGGTCATTAGTCATTAGTCATTAGTCATGATTTCGGACGAAGGACAAAAGACAAAGGACAAAAGACACTCGTACAAAGGACAAAAGACAAAGGACAAAGGACAAAAAATGTTTGAGTGTGTAGTCAAAAATTGGCAAGGAGAGCAAGTCGGACAAACAACGTTCGACTTGAAAGTAGCCAAGGAAAAAACAGCGTCTCACATCGTTCATAGAGCTTTGGTGAGACAAATGGCTAATGCTCGCCAAGGAACAGCTAGTACAAAAACTCGTTCGGAAGTTCGAGGAGGCGGTCGCAAACCTTGGCGGCAAAAAGGAACCGGTCGAGCTCGTGCTGGATCTATCCGTTCACCATTATGGCGCGGTGGTGGTGTGATCTTTGGACCAAAACCCAGAGATTTTGAAATCAAAATGAACCGCAAAGAACGGCAATTGGCACTGAGAACAGCATTTGCTAGCCGGATCGATGATTTGATTGTGGTAGAAGAATTTAGCGATCAAATGCAACGTCCTAAAACAAAAGAGTTGGTAAGTGCGATCGCTCGTTGGGGTGGGTCTCAAGAAAGAAAGACTCTGTTAATCTTGGCGGAACGCAAGGAAAACGTATACTTGTCAGCCCGGAACGTAGAAAATCTCAAGCTCATTCCAGCAGATCAACTCAACGTTTACGACTTACTCCATGCTGACAAAATTGTTGTGACAGCGCAAGCTTTAGAAAAGATTCAGGAGGTCTACGGTGGCTAAGATACCTCAGGAGTTTGACCTCCGTAAGCTCCCCGATCTTATACGTCGTCCAATTCTGACTGAAAAGGCGACTATCTTAATGGAGCAGAACAAATACACTTTTGAAGTGACGCCAAAAGCGACCAAACCAGAAATCAAAGCGGCAATTGAAAACTTATTTGACGTCAAAGTTGTAGGAGTCAATACCGCATTACCACCACGCAAGAAGAAACGTGTTGGTAAATTTATAGGTTTCAAACCCCAATACAAGCGAGCTATTGTTACAGTCGCAGCTGGGGATGTAGAGAAGATCAGACAAGTTTTATTCCCAGAGGTTTAAGAAAATGGGTACTCGTTCTTTTCGCCCTTATACCCCCAGCACTCGCCAGGTCACAATTTCTGACTTTTCGGAAATTACAAAAAGCGAACCAGAAAAGTCTTTAACCAGATCGATCCATCGTGCAAAAGGTCGGAACAATCAAGGACGTATCACCACCCGTCATCGAGGTGGCGGACACAAACGTCTCTACCGCATCATTGACTTTAAGCGGGATAAGCGTGAGATTCCAGCTAAAGTCATAGCAATTGAATACGACCCCAACCGCAATGCACGAATTGCGCTGTTGCAATACGAAGATGGCGAGAAGCGTTACATTCTACAGCCCAATGGAGTAGGTGTAGGTAGAACAATTATTGCCGGACCAACTTCGCCTATCGAAGATGGCAACGCTTTACCCCTAGCTAACATTCCCTTGGGTACTAGCGTCCACAACGTAGAGTTAAAGCCAGGTAAAGGCGGTCAAATTGTTCGGGCTGCAGGTGCTACAGCTCAGGTTGTGGCAAAAGAAGGTAATTACGTAACTCTTAAGTTGCCTTCCACCGAAGTCCGGATGGTGCGCCGTGAATGCTATGCCACTATCGGGCAAGTTGGTAACCTCGACGCCAGAAACCTCAGCGCAGGTAAAGCTGGTAGAGTTCGCTGGAAGGGTCGCCGTCCTCAAGTCAGAGGTAGTGTGATGAACCCAGTAGATCACCCTCATGGTGGTGGTGAAGGTAGAGCACCTATTGGTAGATCGGGTCCTGTCACCCCTTGGGGTAAACCCGCTTTAGGTCTCAAGACTCGCAAACCCAAGAAAGCCAGCAGTAAGTTGATTGTACGTCGCCGTCGTAAGTCATCCAAGCGCGGACGTGGCGGACGTGAATCATAAAGAGTTAGTGGTTAGTTGTTTGTTGGTAGCTACTAACCACTAACCACTAACCACTAACCACTAACCACTAACCACTAACTATTGTTAAATTATGGGTCGTTCTCTAAAAAAAGGTCCCTTTGTTGCGGATCATCTTCTAAACAAAATTGAAAAACTTAACGAAGCCAACAGAAAGGAAGTTATTAAAACTTGGTCGCGGGCTTCAACAGTTTTACCCCTCATGGTTGGTCATACCATTGCCGTTCATAACGGACGTCAGCACGTTCCTATCTTTATTAGTGACCAAATGGTGGGACACAAATTGGGCGAATTTGCACCCACTCGCACTTTTAGAGGTCACTCTAAGAGTGATAAAAAATCAGGGAGATAAAAGAATTTTAGATTTTAGATTTTGGATTTTGGATTGAATCTAAAATTCAAAATCCAAAATCCAAAATCCAAAATCCAAAATTTTTTGATGGAGAAAATTATGGCAACTGATACTACTGAAGTAAAAGCGATCGCCCGCTTTATACGTATGTCTCCCCTAAAAGTGAGGCGCGTACTAGACCAAATTCGGGGACGCTCGTATAGAGAAGCACTGATTATCTTAGAATTCATGCCCTATCGAGCCTGCGAGCCAGTACTAAAAGTACTTAGAAGTGCAGCAGCTAACGCGGAGCATAACGCTGGCTTAGATAGAGCCGATTTGGTAATCACTCAAGCTTATGCAGACCAAGGTCCTGTGCTGAAGAGATTTCAACCTAGAGCACAAGGTCGGGCTTACCAAATTCGCAAACCAACGTGTCATATCACTGTAGCTGTAGCTGCTGACCCCAACGCAGCAAAAGATTAAGAAATTTTAGAGGAAGCATTTGTGGGACAGAAGATACATCCAGTCGGTTTTCGTTTGGGAATTACCCAAGAGCACCAATCCCGTTGGTTTGCAGACCCTAACCGCTATCCAGAACTTCTTCAAGAAGATCGCAAACTGCGTAAATATATAGAAGAAAAACTGGGTAGATCTGCTCAAAACAACGCCGGAATTTCTGAAGTCCGGATTGAGCGCAAAGCAGATCAGATCGATCTAGAAGTTCGCACTGCTCGACCAGGCGTAGTCGTGGGTCGAGGTGGACAAGGAATCGAAGCTTTGCGGACAGGGCTTCAACAACTGTTAGGCAGCAATCGTCAGATTCGCATTAACGTTGTTGAAGTACAGCGAGTCGATGCTGATGCTTACTTGATTGCCGAGTACATTGCTCAGCAGTTAGAACGTCGGGTTTCCTTCCGGAGAGTCGTTCGCCAAGCTATTCAACGCGCTCAACGTGCAGGAGTACAAGGCATCAAAGTTCAAGTCAGCGGTCGCCTCAACGGTGCAGAAATTGCTCGGACAGAGTCGTCTCGTGAAGGTAGCGTTCCCCTCCACACCTTGCGAGCTGACATTGACTACTCTTACTGCACGGCTAAAACCATCTACGGTATTCTTGGCATTAAAGTTTGGGTGTTTAAAGGAGAAATTATTCCCGGACAGGAAGAAACTCCACCACCACAAGGATCTCGCGATCGTGACCGAGGAGATCGTGACCGCGATCGCGATCGTCCCCCTTCTCGCCGTCAAAATCGCCGTCGCCAGCAATTTGAAGACCGTTCTAACGAAGGGTAAATGGCTAATAGCTAATGACTAATAGTAGCAATTAGCAATGAGCAATTAGCAATTAGCAGTTAGCAATTAACAATTGACAAATATGTTAAGTCCAAAAAGAACTAAATTCCGCAAACAACAACGCGGGCGGATGAGCGGACAAGCCACTCGCGGAAGTAGCCTTAACTTTGGTGATTTTGCTCTCCAAGCTTTAGAACCCGCTTGGATTACCTCCCGGCAAATCGAGGCTTCTCGTCGAGCAATGACTCGTTATATTCGTAGGGGCGGTAAAATCTGGATTCGCATTTTCCCTGACAAACCAGTTACCATGCGTCCAGCAGAAACCCGTATGGGTTCCGGTAAAGGATCTCCAGAGTTTTGGGTAGCTGTCGTGAAACCGGGCAGAATTTTATTTGAAATTGCTGGTGTAACGGAAGAAATTGCTCGTGAAGCAATGCGACTGGCGGCTTTCAAGTTGCCAATTAAAACGAAGTTTATTAAACGCTCTGAACAAGAGCAACAGCAGGAGGTGTAGGTTATGGCTCTTCCTAAAATTTCAGAAGCAAGAGAATTAACTGACGAACAATTGTCTAATGAAATTCTCGCCGTTAAAAAACGATTGTTTCAATTGCGCTTGCAAAAAGCCACCAGACAGTTGGAAAAACCCCACCAATTCAGACACGCCCGACATCGCCTAGCTCAATTACTAACAGTAGAACATGAGCGCAAGCGGGCGTCTGTAAGTCAAGCCACTAGTGAAGCAGAGTAGAAAAATATGGCAGTAAAAGAACGAGTGGGCTTGGTTGTGAGCGACAAAATGCAAAAGACGGTAGTCGTCGCTATCGAAAACCGCTCTCCCCACCCCAAATACGGCAAAATCGTTGTGAAAACCAGACGATATAAGGTACATGACGAAGAAAATAAGTGCAAAATAGGCGATCGCGTTCGGATTCAGGAAACCAGACCCCTCAGTAAAACTAAGCGCTGGACAGTCACTGAAATCCTAACCACTAAGAACGCTGAGTTAACGAAATAGTTGTTAGATAGCTAACAACACATGCAAGGGAGATAAACAGTGATTCAAACCCAGACTTACCTCAATGTCGCAGATAACAGCGGTGCTCGCAAATTGATGTGCATCCGCGTTCTAGGTGCTGGTAACTGCCGTTACGGCTTTGTAGGCGATAAAATTATTGCTGTTGTTAAAGACGCAATTCCCAACATGGCTGTAAAAAAGTCTGACGTTGTAGAAGCGGTGATTGTTCGCACTCGCCACTGCATACGTAGAGACAGTGGGATGAGCATTCGCTTTGACGACAACGCCGCAGTTATTATCAACAAAGACGGTAACCCAAAAGGAACCCGCGTCTTTGGTCCCGTAGCACGGGAACTGCGTGACAAAAACTTTACCAAAATCGTTTCTTTGGCTCCGGAGGTGCTGTAATGGCGACCAAAAAGAAGGAAAAGCCCAAATTCTCTAAAATGCACGTCAAAACCGGAGACACCGTGCAAGTGATTGCTGGAAAAGACAAGGGCAAAGTGGGTGAAATTATTAAAGCCCTCCCCCAAGAAAGCAAAGTCATCGTCAAAGGTGTCAACATTAAAACAAAGCACGTTAAACCACAGCAGGAAGGCGAATCCGGACGAATTGTCAACCAGGAGTATCCTATCCACAGTTCTAACGTCATGCTTTATTCCACTAAGCAAAACGTTGCCAGTCGTATTTGCTACACTTTCACCTCCGAAGGGAAGAAAGTTAGAATGCTGAAAAAAACTGGTGAAATTCTTGATAAATAGTCATGAGTCATGAGTCATTTGTCATTAGTAAAAAACCAATGACAAAGGACAAAGGACGAAGGACACTCGTACAAAGGACAAATAACAACGTTCCCTGACCAAGCCCAGGGAAATTAAGGACAAAAGACTATGGCAGCACCAAGACTGAAAACTGTATACCAAGAGACTATAGTCCCCAAACTGATGAAGCAGTTTGAATACATAAACATTCATCAAGTACCAAAGTTGGTGAAAGTTACCGTCAACCGAGGTTTAGGGGAAGCATCTCAAAATGCTAAAGCACTAGAAGCGTCGTTGAGCGAAATTGCACTCATTACCGGTCAAAAACCTGTAGTGACCCGAGCAAAAAAAGCGATCGCAGGCTTCAAAATTCGTCAAGGTATGCCTGTGGGCATTATGGTGACCCTCAGAGGCGAACGGATGTACGCCTTCCTTGACCGTTTGATCAACCTGACACTACCAAGGATTCGTGACTTTCGCGGTATTAGCCCTAAAAGCTTTGATGGTCGGGGTAATTACACTTTAGGTGTCAGAGAGCAACTGATATTTCCGGAAGTAGAGTACGACAGCATCGATCAAGTTCGTGGTATGGACATTTCCATCATTACCACAGCAAAAAATGACGAAGAAGGTCGCGCTTTACTAAAAGAAATGGGAATGCCTTTTCGCGAGCAATAAGTTGATTTAAAGAGGAAAAGATGGCGGTAAACGACACAATTGCAGATATGCTGACGCGCATTCGCAATGCCAACATGGCGCGGCATCAAACAACACACGTGCCATCCACAAAGATGACTCGCAACATTGCAAAAGTGCTGCGGGAAGAAGGTTTTATTTCTGATTTTGAAGAAGTGGGAGAAGGCGTTAAGCGCGAACTCACCATCTCCTTAAAATACAAGGGTAAAAATCGCCAACCCCTAATTACCTCCTTAAAGCGGGTAAGCAAACCAGGTTTGCGAGTTTACTCCAATAAGAAAGAGCTACCAAGGGTACTAGGCGGTATTGGCATTGCTATTATTTCCACATCTAGCGGGATCATGACAGACCGGGAAGCACGGCGTCAAAACTTAGGTGGAGAAGTACTTTGCTATGTATGGTAGATATGGTGTTAGTGGTTAGTAGTTAGTGGTTAGTGGTACTTTTTGACAATTAACAACTAACAATTAACAACTAACAATTAACAACTAACAACTAACAAAAGGAAAGTTATGTCTCGAATTGGTAAACGACCAATTAATGTTCCTGCCAAAGTACAAGTGACTATTGATGGCGCAAAGGTAGTTGTTAAAGGCCCAAAAGGTGAACTTTCTCGCGAATTGCCAACCCAAGTCACAGTTTCCCAAGAGGGAGAAATATTGCAGGTGAATCGTCGGGATGATTCCCGCGTATCTCGTCAAATGCACGGTTTATCCCGGACTTTGGTTTCCAATATGGTTGAAGGAGTTTCTCAAGGTTTTCAACGCCGTTTAGAAATTCAAGGGGTGGGTTACCGGGCTGCTGTTCAAGGTCGTAACTTGGTTTTGAACATGGGCTACAGCCATCAGGTACAAATTGTTCCCCCAGAAGGAATTCAGTTTGCTGTTGAAAACAACACCAACGTTATTGTCAGTGGTTATGACAAAGAAGTGGTAGGCAACATAGCAGCTAAAATTCGTGATGTTCGTCCACCAGAACCTTATAAAGGTAAGGGTATTCGTTACGCCGGTGAAGCCGTTAGACGTAAAGCTGGTAAGACTGGTAAGGGTAAGAAGTAAAAATGAAGAGTACTCGCAAAGAATCAAGAGAACGTCGCCAACGACGCATTCGTGGCAAAGTCAGTGGAACTGCCGAGCGCCCAAGATTAGCTGTATTTCGCTCTCACCAGCATATTTATGTTCAGGTGATTGATGATACACAACATCATACTTTGGTAGCTGCCTCCACTGTAGAACCAGAGTTGAAATCTAAATTGTCTTCAGGTGGAAACTGCGACGCTTCCATAGAAGTTGGTAAGTTGATTGCATCTCGTTCTTTGTCCAAGGGGATCGCAAAAGTTGTCTTTGACCGTGGTGGAAACCTCTATCACGGACGCGTTAAAGCACTCGCTGAAGCAGCCCGTGAAGCTGGTTTGGAGTTTTAAATGACATTAGTTAGTGGTTAGTGGTTAGTAGTTAGTAGTTGATAGAACAACTGACAACTAGCGATTAACAATTAACAATTAATATGAGGTACATATCATAATGGCAACAAATCGTCGCAAAACCAACCGGACGAAAAAGGAAGAAACTAATTGGCAAGAGCGAGTTATCCAGATCCGACGTGTGAGCAAGGTTGTTAAAGGCGGTAAAAAGCTTAGCTTCCGAGCGATCGTTGTTGTGGGTAACGAACGCGGTCAAGTCGGCGTGGGCGTCGGCAAAGCATCAGATGTTATTGGTGCTGTAAAGAAAGGTGTCGCCGACGGCAAAAAACATCTTATTGATATCCCCATCACCAAATCCAATTCAATACCCCACCCGATTAATGGGACTGGTGGTGGCGCAAAAGTTATTATGCGCCCTGCATCACCAGGTACTGGGGTAATCGCTGGTGGTGCTGTTCGGACAGTATTGGAATTGGCAGGCGTTCGTAACGTTCTAGCAAAACAACTCGGCTCCAACAACCCTCTGAATAATGCCAGAGCTGCTGTCAATGCGCTGTCTACCCTGCGTACTTTTACAGAAGTTGCTGAAGACCGAGGCATCCCTGTTGAAAATTTATACATTAGTTAGTGGTTAGTAGTTAGTAGTGAGTAGAACCACTAACCATTAACCACTAACCACTAACCACTAACCACTAACAAATTAATTATGAGACTAAATGATGTCCGCCCCCAAAAGGGATCTAAGAAACGCGGTCGCCGTCTGGGTAGAGGCGTTGCCGCTGGTCAGGGCGCAAGCGCTGGTAAAGGTATGCGCGGTCAAAACGCACGTTCTGGAAGCAGCACTCGACCTGGCTTTGAAGGTGGTCAGCAGCCATTATACCGCCGTATTCCTAAATTGAAGGGCTTTCCCCTCGTTAACCGTAAGATTTACACTACGATTAATGTAGAAAAGCTTGCTGCTCTACCCCCAAACTCAGAAGTAACACTGGACTCACTGAAGGAAGCAGGTATTCTAACTGCCTCAAAAGGTTCTTTAAAAATCCTGGGAAATGGGGAGTTGAGCGTTCCGCTCACAGTAAAAGCAGCCGCTTTCACAGGTACAGCCCGTACCAAAATTGAGGCAGCTGGTGGAAGTTGCGAAGTGATATGAAAAATGAAGGATGAAGGATGAAGGATAAAGGATGAAAAAATTTATACTTCTTAATACTTCAAAGTTCGTAGTTCATAACTTCACACTTCATACTTCTTCATATTTCATATTTCAAAGGTAGCCTTCTATGCTCGGTCGAGAAAAAGCTCCAACGGCTCAAGAAACTTTTATGCAGATGGCACAAGCCGCAGGACTGAGAGGTCGGTTGCTTGTCACCCTGGGTATTCTCCTGTTGATTCGCTTGGGGATACATTTGCCCATTCCAGGAATAAATAGGGCAGAATTTGCTCAAGCCCTTCAAGGTAATAACCAGATATTAAGCTTTTTGGATATCTTTTCCGGAGGCGGACTTTCAGCATTGGGAGTCTTTGCCTTAGGTATTTTGCCATACATCAATGCCTCGATTATTATCCAATTGCTCACGGCTGCCATTCCTGCTTTAGAAAACTTACAGAAAAATGAAGGTGAAGCAGGACGAAGAAAAATTTCTCAAGTGACTCGTTACGTGTCTCTCATTTGGGCAATTATTCAAAGTTCTTTTTTGGCTGCTTTCTGGCTCAAACCTTTTGCCCAAAGCTACGGACCGATTTTTGTCATTGAGACAGCCCTTGCCTTGACAGCAGGTTCCATGTTTGTCATGTGGGCATCCGAACTGATTACAGAACGAGGTGTTGGGAATGGAGCTTCTTTGTTGATTTTTGTCAACATTGTGGCAACATTGCCAAAGGCTTTAGGTGATACTATCGACTTTGTGCAAACTGGCGGTCGGGAAATCGCTGGTCGTGTTATTGTGTTGCTGCTGCTTTTTCTAGCCACGATTGTTGGTATTGTCTTCGTACAAGAAGGAATCCGCCGCATCCCAATTATCTCCGCACGCCGTCAAGTTGGTCGAAAACTTTTTGCAGAACAGCGCAGCTATCTACCCCTACGTCTTAATCAAGGGGGCGTGATGCCAATCATTTTTGCTGCTGCTATTCTGAGTTTGCCACTGTTAATACAAAATTTCATTAACAATCCACAATACTCAAGGATTGTTAACACTTATCTTGTTCCTGGTGCTTCCGGATCTTGGGTTTACGCTCTCGTTTACCTCGTTTCTATCGTGTTCTTTAGCTATTTCTATTCTTCGTTGATTCTTAATCCGGTAGATGTGGCACAGAACTTGAAGAAAATGGGTTCTAGCATCCCCGGTATTCGTCCGGGTAAGGCAACAAGTGAGTATATCGAACGCGTGGTGAATCGATTAACTTTTTTGGGTGCGATCTTTTTAGGCTTGGTTGCAATTATCCCTACTGCCGTTGAAAGTGCTTTGGGTGTCCCAACTTTTAGAGGCTTGGGTGCTACCTCTTTGCTGATTCTAGTTGGTGTGGCGATTGATACATCAAAGCAAATCCAAACCTACGTTATTTCTCAGCGCTATGAAGGAATGGTGAAACAATAGTGACGCGATTAATCTTCTTGGGACCGCCAGGAGCTGGAAAAGGAACTCAAGCGAAAAATTTAGCTCAGGATTGCGATCTGCCCCATATTTCTACGGGTGAAATATTACGTCAAGCAGTTAAAGACCAAACTCCTTTGGGTGTAAAAGCTCAAAGTTATCTAGATAAGGGGGACTTGGTTCCCGATAAACTTATTGAGGATCTGATTGAGGAACGTCTTGGCAAACCAGATGCTCAATCTGGTTGGATTCTTGATGGCTTTCCCCGTACTGTTAATCAAGCTGTTTTCTTGGAGCAATTGCTACAAAAACTCCACCAGCAAGGAGGAGAAAGGGTAATCAATCTGGAAGTCCCAGATGATATCGTGATTTCCCGATTGCTGGAACGGGGCAGAAACGATGACACAGAAGAAGTGATTCGTCACCGTTTGGAGGTCTATCGTTCCGAAACAGCTCCTTTAATTGATTTTTACAGCGATCGCAATCTCCTGCTCTGTGTCAATGGCAATCAGTCCCCAGAAGAAGTCACTGCTGATTTGAAAAAAATCGTTGTTTCGTAAATGGGCAATGGGCATGGGGCAATGAGCATGGAGCAATGGGGTATTGAATAGCTTTTACAATGCCTAATTCCCGATGCCCAATTCCCAATTCCCAATCTCCTAGCAAGCAAATGTGTGTAAATCTTGGATAAGATATATTAATGAACTGTTGATATATTCTCCAAAATATGTTCTTCTGCACACTAGAGCTACCCTAGCTGCGTTTGAAAAACTGAAAAGGAGACTGTTGAGTTGAGGAAAAAACTTGTCTAAACAAGACCTAATTGAAATGGAAGGTACAGTTACCGAGTCCCTTCCTAACGCCATGTTCCGTGTAGACCTCGATAACGGATTTAACGTCCTTGCCCACATTTCTGGCAAGATCCGCCGTAACTATATCAAAATATTACCCGGCGATCGCGTCAAGGTGGAGTTAACTCCTTACGATCTGACAAAAGGTAGAATCACTTATCGACTTCGGAAGAAGTAGACCGAACAAACAATTTTTGCGCTTGGATAATTTCAGTTGATTTATTGACCGAGATGCGATTTTTGTTGGAACCACTGTGATTGTTGCCCTACCGAAGTGACAGTTTTCGGGATAAATCTGAAAATACTTCCCATATTTTAGGCTATATCCCAACGAGAGGCTACCTGAGTTTTCTAAAAATTTTAAGAAGCGATCGCTCATGTCAAGTGAAGTGGCAACACAAGTTCACCAAAGGTAAAATCTACTCTTGAGTGAAAAACCTAACACTTGTAGAAAATATTACCACAAACAGAAAAATTGGGTTTTAGATGTATCTCACAGCATAAATTCCCATTATATGTTATAATTTTCTATTTGGAGTCAAAATAAGCAACATGAAAGTCAGAGCATCAGTTAAGAAGATTTGTGAAAAATGCACCGTGATTAGACGTCGTGGTCGCGTCATGGTGATTTGTTCCAACCCCAAGCACAAGCAACGTCAAGGGTAAAACCTGACCAGTGACCAGTGACCAGTGACCAGTGACCAGTGACCAGTGACCAGTGACCAGTGACCAGTGACCAGTGACCAGTAAATAATTTGCTTACACTGGGTAACTGTGAATTAGTAACTGAGTATTGATGACTGATAAGTAAACAATATACTGGTACTGGGTAACTGTTAAGTAAATAACTAAGTAATTGATAACTGACAAAGAGGGAGACAATTGTGGCACGTATTGCCGGAGTAGACCTTCCACGAGACAAGCGTGTTGAGATAGGTCTAACCTATATTTACGGAATTGGATTATCTCGTTCCAAAGAGATTTTAGCAACAACAGGTGTTAACCCCGACACCCGTGTAAAGGAGCTAAGTGATGCTGATATAGCAGCCCTAAGAGGCGAGATAGAAAGTAACTATCAAGTAGAGGGTGATTTAAGGCGCTGGGAAGCGATGAATATCAAGCGCCTGGTTGATATCGGTACATATAGGGGGCGTCGCCATCGTATGGGCTTACCAGTCAGAGGACAAAGAACTCGTACTAATGCCAGAACTCGTCGGGGGAGAAGGCAGACAGTGGCGGGTAAGAAAAAGGCCCCAGCTAAGTAATTCTTTACTAACGCTTATCTACAGCAATTTACGAAAAATCACAGCGATATGGCGCGACAACAAAGTAACAAAAAATCAGGTAGCAAGAAGCAAAAACGTAATGTCCCAAATGGGGTTGCTTACATCCAGTCTACCTTTAACAATAGCATTGTCACCATTACCGACTCAAACGGAGATGTTGTGTCATGGGCAAGTGCTGGATCTAGTGGCTTCAAAGGAGCTAAAAAGGGAACTCCCTTTGCCGCACAAACAGCAGCAGAAAGTGCAGCACGCCGAGCTATCGATCAGGGAATGCGCCAGATAGAGGTAATGGTCAGCGGTCCGGGAGCAGGTAGAGAAACAGCTATCAGAGCACTTCAAGGAGCAGGGCTGGAAATTACTCTCATTCGAGATATTACTCCAATTCCTCACAATGGTTGCCGTCCGCCCAAGCGTCGCCGCGTGTAAAAGCGATGACCACTTAAGTGGTCATCGCTCTTGTGGTGCGAGAGTCATGGGTTTTGAGCTAGCACTGCGGTGCGAACTCAAAGCGGCAATATAGTAAACGACATATGACTGCTGTCTGTTAGCTATTTGGAAGTCTCAAAATTTCACCATAGCTATAAGGCAAAAAATAAATTTGGGAAGGCAGACGTTTAGAACGTACCTGTCCGCCCTTAAACACTGGTGAAGAAAATTTCCGCTACAACCAAGTGTTTGTGGAGGCAATTTGATTGCCCCTCTTACAGGACTCGACAATAAGGGAGGCTACTCCGTGGCACAATTTCAAATTGAATGTGTAGAATCTAATACTGAAGAAAATAGAGGTCAAGCCAGTAGATTTGTCTTAGAACCCCTAGAAAGGGGTCAAGGAACTACAGTTGGTAATGCCTTGAGAAGGGTTTTGCTTTCTAATTTAGAAGGTACAGCAGTAACAGCAGTAAGAATTGCAGGCGTTTCACACGAGTTTGCTACCGTTCCGGGTGTGCGGGAAGATGTTTTGGAAATCCTCATGAAAATGAAGGAAGTCGTCCTCAAAAGCTATTCATCTCAACCCCAGATTGGTCGAGTACTTGTTACAGGTCCGGCAACAGTCACAGTAGCACACTTTGATTTACCCAGTGAAGTAGAAGTGATCGATCCCACTCAGTACGTGGCTACGGTTGCGGAAGGTGGGAAGTTGGAAATGGAATTTCGGATTGAAAGAGGTAAGGGATATCGCACTGTCGAGAGGGGTCGTGAAGAAGCTACATCTTTGGACTTTCTTCAAATCGATTCAATATTTATGCCAGTGCGAAAAGTTAATTACAGCGTAGAAGAAACTCGTGGAGATAATGGGATACCAAAAGACCGTTTGTTGATAGAAGTATGTACAAACGGCAGTCTGACTCCACAAGAGGCACTTTCAGGCGCTGCAGGTATTTTGGTAGAGCTATTCAATCCATTAAAAGATATTTCGCTGGAACCTACAGACACAGCTACTGATATTCCAGACGATCCCACCGCTCAAATTCCTATTGAAGAGTTACAACTTTCAGTACGAGCTTATAACTGTCTCAAGCGAGCACAGGTTAACTCTGTTGCCGACTTACTAGATTACACTCAAGAAGACCTATTAGAAATCAAAAACTTTGGTCAAAAGTCTGCTGAAGAGGTGGTTGAAGCCCTACAGCGACGCTTGGGTATTACCTTACCAACTGAAAGAGCTTCAAAACATCCTTAAATTGGCTAATGGTTAGTGGTTATTTGTTATTAGTAATAGAACCACTAACCACTAACTACTAACCCTAACCACTAACCACGAACAAAGATTATGCGTCATCGTTGTCGAGTTAAACAACTTAGCAAACCAGCCGATCAGCGTCGTGCTTTGTTGCGATCGCTGACTACCGAACTGATCCGTCACGGACGAATCACAACCACCTTAATCCGAGCTAAGGTATTACGTGCTGAAGTTGACAAAATGATTACCCTAGCTAAAGATGGTTCCCTATCAGCACGCCGTCAAGCCCTTGGTTATATATATGACAAGGAATTAGTTCGTGCTTTGTTTGAACAAGTCCCCACTCGGTATGCCAATCGTCAAGGTGGTTACACCCGAATTCTACATACCGTACCTCGTCGGGGTGATAATGCTCAAATGGCAATCATTGAATTGGTTTAATTTGTCATTGGTCATTGGTCATTAGTCATTAGTTATTAATCTTTAATACAAATGACAAATGACAAATGACAACATCCTTATGTTAGACAGCCAGCAGCCTAAACCAAGAACTTATCGAGTCGCCCTGGTCATTCAATACCTGGGTACTCATTTTCATGGCTGGCAACGGCAAAAACAACAGCGTACCGTTCAAGAAGAGATTGAAAAAGCGATCGCTACTGTACTGGGTTATCCAGTAACACTTTATGGTGCTGGGCGAACTGATGCTGGAGTTCATGCAGCTGCTCAAGTTGCCCACTTTAATGTCACCAGTCCAATTCCAGCTTGCAAGTGGGCAGTTATCCTGAACAGTTATTTGCCCAACGATATATTGATTCGGGCTTCAGCAGAGGTCAATGACCGTTGGCACGCTCGCTTTAGTGCCATCTACCGACGGTATCGTTATACGTTATATACTGAAGGATTACCGAACTTGTTTGCCAGCGCCGTGAGTTGGCATTATTATATTGACCCTTTGGATGAATCGTTGATGCAAGCGGCTTTAAAACCGTTAATTGGGCATCATCACCTAGCTGCTTTTCACCGAGCGAATTCAGTACGAAAGCACTCCTGGGTAGATATACAAGCTGCGGAGTGCTATCGCAATGGATCGTTTCTGCACATAGAAATTCAGGCAAATGGATTTTTATACGGTATGGTGAGGCTATTAGTAGGGATGCTAGTACAAGTAGGTTCAGGACAGCGGACACCAGAAAACTTTACTGACCTATGGAAATACGAACGGCGTGAAGAAGTAAAACACGCTGCACCTTCCCAAGGTTTATGTTTGTTGCGAGTGGGCTATCCAGATTTTCCCTTTCCTCCAGAAATTTGGTTTGATACTCAACCAAAATTTGTATTTAGTTAGTGGTTAGTAGATAGTAGAACAACTAACAACTAACAACTAACAACTAACAACTAACAAATGACTAACAAATGACTAACAAAACGTTCCTTCCTCCCATAAAAGCACTTCAGCATAATTGGTATGTAGTAGATGCGGCTGACCAACGCCTTGGTCGCCTAGCTACTGAAATCGCCATGATTCTTAGAGGAAAAAATAAACCCGAATATACTCCTCACATGGATACAGGTGACTTTGTGATCGTTATCAATGCTGAGAAAGTAGCCGTTACTGGTAAAAAGCGCAGTCAAAAAGTTTACCACCGCCATTCTGGTCGGCCGGGTGGTATGAAGACCGAAACCTTTGATAAGCTCCAACAACGTTTGCCAGAACGGATTGTAGAACACGCTATTAAAGGTATGTTACCCAAGAATAGTTTGGGGCGTCAGCTGTTTACCAAGCTGAAAGTTTATGCCGGACCAACTCATCCCCATGCAGCACAACAACCCAAAGAGTTAAAAATTCAGACAATTCCAGGAGAATAAGATTCATGCAAGCAACAGACACCAACAGCGGTCGTGCCATGTATTGGGGTACTGGTCGTCGAAAATCCGCAATAGCGCGAGTTCGGTTGGTTCCCGGTACCGGACAAATGATTGTCAATGGTAAACCAGGAGACCTTTATTTCCAGTTCAATGCGAATTATCTTGCCGTTGCCAAGGCACCGCTAGAAACTCTAGGTTTGGAAAACGAGTATGACATCCTAGTGAAAGCTGAAGGCGGGGGCTTAACCGGACAGTCAGATGCTGTTCGCTTGGGAGTTGCTCGTGCGCTGTGCCAACTCGATCCCGATAACCGTTCACCTTTGAAAAGCGAAGGGTATCTGACTCGTGACCCACGCGCTAAAGAACGCAAAAAGTACGGTTTGCATAAAGCTCGCAAAGCACCTCAGTACTCGAAGCGATAAGATGGGCAATGGGCAATGGGCAATGGGGAATTTAATAGCTTTGACAATGCCCTATGCTCCATGCCCCATGCCCAATCCCCAAAAAGTTATAATATTATCATAGACATCAACCACGGAAGAGAAAATGGCTAAAAAAGGTATTCATCCTCAGTGGTATCCTGAAGCCAAAGTTTACTGCAACGGTCAACTTGTTATGACTGTAGGCGCTGCTAAGCCTGAATTGCACGTAGATGTTTGGTCTGGAAACCACCCTTTCTACACAGGAACGCAGAAGATTATAGACACCGAAGGTCGCGTAGAGCGCTTCATGAGGAAGTACGGCATGATGGAAGGTCAAACCACCAGCAGTAAACGTAAAAAGTAGCGGGCTGGCTTTAGCTTTTAACGACGACCCTGCATCGGCTGGGTCGATTTGTCGTATCTAATGCTCAAGCCAATTTGCTATTTTTTTAAGGAGTGACTGAACCCGTCATGGCTGAAATATATCTTCTGGAGAAACTCAAGTCAGTTGAACAAACCTTTAATGAATTGACTCGTCGCCTAGCCGACCCCGATACTGCTAAAAACCCTGATGAGTATCAAAAGATCGCAAAGGCACGCTCCACGTTAGAAGAAGTTGTAGACACTTACGATACCTGGAAAAAAGCGCAGGAAGATTTAATAGGGGCGCGTCAGGTGTTAAAAGAAGCTCACGGCGATCCAGAGATGCAGCAAATGGCAGCTTTGGAAGTAAATGAACTCGAGCAGAAAATAGAAGAATTAGAAAATCGCCTAAAAATATTGCTGCTACCCCGCGATCCAAATGATGACAAAAACATTATGTTGGAAATTCGTGCGGGTACTGGTGGTGATGAAGCCAGTATTTGGGCTGGAGATTTAGTACGTTTGTACTCACGCTATGCTGATAGCCAAGGTTGGCGCGTAAAAATGCTCAGTGAATCTTTGGCAGAAATGGGCGGTTTCAAAGAAGCTATTTTAGAAATTCAGGGTGATAGCGTTTACAGCAAACTAAAATTTGAAGCTGGCGTACATCGCGTACAGCGTGTACCAGTTACGGAAGCTGGCGGACGAGTTCATACCTCTACCGCTACTGTGGCAGTTATGCCAGAGGTGGATGATGTAGAAATCCACATCGATCCCAAGGAAATTGAATTAACGACGGCTCGATCTGGCGGTGCAGGTGGACAAAACGTCAACAAAGTGGAAACAGCTGTTGATTTGTTCCACAAACCTACTGGTATCCGTATTTTCTGTACGGAAGAACGCAGCCAGTTACAAAACAAAGAACGGGCATTGCAGATCCTCAGAGCAAAGCTGTATGAAATGAAGTTACGCGAACAGCAAGAAGCTGTCACTTCCATGCGGCGAAGCCAAGTAGGAACTGGTTCGCGTTCTGAAAAAATCCGCACGTACAACTATAAAGATAACCGTGTCACCGACCACCGATTGGGTGAAAACTACCCACTCAGTACACTCCTAGAGGGTGAAATTGAACACGTTATTCAAGCTTGTATCTCTCAAGATCAGCAAGAACGTTTAGCGGAACTTGCCTCTGCTACTAACTAGGGGCTAGGGGCTAGGAATTTAAAAATTCCAGCGATCGCACCACAGTATTTTCTGATCTTGTGGAACTTCTGATCTTGTGAAACTTCTGATCTTGTGGAACGGGCGTCCTCGCCCGTTTTAAATAAAGAAGAAGGCAGGCAACTTTTTTTCAAGAAGAAAGGCAGGCAACTTTTTTTCAAGAAGAAAGGCAGGCAACTTTTTTTCAAGAAGAAGGCAGGCAACTTTTTTTCAAGAAGAAGGCAGGCAACTTTTTTTCAAGAAGAAAGGCAGGCAACTTTTTTTCAAGAAGAAGGCAGGCAACTTTTTTTCAAGAAGAAGGCATAAAACTTTTTTTCAA
>NZ_KQ976354.1:3779358-3806953 GCF_000346485.2 Scytonema hofmannii PCC 7110 | reverse complement strand
GATTGGTATCGTAGCTCACCTTCAACCACAATTGCTCCCCCGGTCCGGCGACAACTGTCAGGGGATAATTTGCGTGTTCGATCCCTCGAAAATCCGCCACTGTCAAACCGCCATCGTCTTGTAAAGTATCGGCATCTACCGGATAATTCTCAAACACGACAATGCTCTCAAATAAAGACGTACCCCTAGGAATGTCACTCAAACTTTGAATTTCTACTAATGAGCAGTAGGAAAATTGTTCGGATTCCACCTGTTGGGTTTGTAAATCTTTCAACAAACTCAGCAAATCTGTCTGAGGGGAGATTTGCCAGCGCACGGGCACTGTATTGATAAATATCCCCACCATCGACTCCACACCAAGGAGTGCGGGGGGACGACCAGACAAGGTGGCACCAAAGACGACATCGGTTTCACCACTGTAGCGAGACAGGAGCAATCCCCAGGTAACCTGCACCAAATTATTCAGTGTCAATTGGTGCTGTTTGACAAAATCCACCGCTTGTGAAGTTGCGAGTGCGGATAAGTAAATGTGTTGTTCATCGTAACGGGAATGCTGTTGCCGTTGTGAGAGTGGTTTATCGACTCTCAACGGGGTGGGAGTGCTAAAACCTAAGAGTTTTTGTTGCCAAAATTCTTTGGCAGAATTTAAATCTTGTTGCTGTAACCAAGCAATGTAGTTGCGGTAGTTGACAGTTGGTGGTAATGATACATTTTCTCCATCACAGATGGCTTGATAAAACGCAAACAAGTCTTGAAACACCAACGGTAACGACCAACCATCCAGTAAGATGTGATGATGACACCAAACAAACTGATAAGTGTTCTCATCCAGTCGCAGCAGATGTAGCCGCATCAATGGCGCTTGATGGAGTTGGAAACCCTGTTTTTGCTCCTCATCCAAAAAAGTCTCTAGTTGTTCTTGCTGCTCAGTTTTCGTTAGCCCTCGCCAGTCTAGAGTATTGACTTTCACATCCAGTTGTCGATACACAACTTGCACGGGAGTACTCAAGGACTCCCACTCAAAAGCCGTGCGGAAGATGGAATGCCGTGCTACCACCATCTGCCAAGCTTGCTCAAAAGCTCGGACGTTAAGGTTTCCTGCAAAGGTGCAAGCGATCTGCTCAAAATAGACACCTGTGTTGGGAGCGTACAAACTTTCAAACAGCATCCCCGCTTGCATTGGCGATAACGGATAAATATCTTCCAGATTTTGCCAGTGAATTTGACTCAGTTGTGCGTTGGATGCTACTTTTGCTAACACAAGATCCAGTTCTGACTGGTTGAGTCTAATGAGTGGAAAATCTGTGGGTGTGTAACCAACATTGTCCGGTTCTAAACAATGAGCAATGAGATTTTGTAACTCACAGACAAATTCTGAAGCCAGATGTTCGATGGTTGTCTGCGCGTGGAGATTGCAGCTGTATGTCCAATGTATTTGTAGCTGTTGGTCTGCAATGATGGCGTTGATGTCTAACGAAGTTGAGCGCTGACCTTGTAAGCTTTGGAATTGTCCGCTTGATTCAGAAGCAAGGGATATCAGAGACTCGGTATTCAGAACTTGAGTAAATTGACCAAGATAATTAAAGCTAATCTGAGCCTTTGGAACTTTGGCGAGTTGAGCACTCCTGACTACGTCTTCGTTAAGATAGCGCAATAAACCGTAACCGATGCCTTTGTTGGGAATCGCCCGTAATTGTTCTTTGACTGATTTTAAAACCTTGCCCAGATTATTTGTGTCTGAGAGTTTTAACACCACTGGAAACATTGTCGTAAACCAACCGACGGTGCGCGATAAATCTACACCTTCAATAATATCTTCCCGCCCGTGTCCTTCTAAGTTGAATAACACTGAGTTTGAGTCAGTCCATCGACTCACAACCAACAATAATGCCGTTAACAAGACATCGTTAATTTGAGTTTTATATGCTTTCGGCACGTCTTGCAGCAGCGCTTGCGTTTCACTGGAGTTTAATGATACTGAGACTGTGCAAGTAGATGCCACTGTATTGGCTCCATCAGCATAGTCTACTGGGAGGGGAGTCACTGCGGTATTGGAGACATTCAACCAATAATCCAGTTCTGATTTGAGGTGATTTGATTGGGCATATTCTCTGAGGTGTTGTGCCCAATCTTTGAATGAAGTGGTTTTGGCTGGAAGTTGAATGGCTTTGCCTTCACACAATTGGCAGTATCCTGTCACCAAATCTTCTAACAAAATCCGCCAGGACACACCGTCTACCACTAAGTGGTGAATGATGATTAGTAATCGCGCTTTTTTGTCAACCCCCAGACGGAACAATGCCACTTGCACCAGATTTTCTGATAAATTCAAACTCGCTTGTAACAAATTGGCGGTGCTTTCCATCGCCCTTTGTTGCTCGCTCTCTGGCAATGTTGACAAGTCATAACAGCAGATCCCCATGCTGTCAGTGGGAGCAGCGTGAATCGCCAGCCAATTCGATTCTGTTTGTGTAAATCGCAAGCGTAGAGCATCGTGGTGTTTGAGTAATTCCTTCCACACCACCTCTAAGAACTTGATATTGATATCAGTTGGAACTGTCA
The DNA here is from genome assembly GCF_000346485.2 of Scytonema hofmannii PCC 7110. Taxonomy (NCBI): domain Bacteria; kingdom Bacillati; phylum Cyanobacteriota; class Cyanophyceae; order Nostocales; family Scytonemataceae; genus Scytonema; species Scytonema hofmannii. The sequence goes on along the minus strand of NZ_KQ976354.1, from coordinate 3,804,391 downwards.
GTAGAAATGATTGATTAAAGTGGTGTGATTGTGGCAATTGCTGCTCAAAAAACCACTGTTGAATGGGTGTTAAAGGTGATGCTCTAGTGACCAGTCCTTGTTCTATGAACAGTGCTTTTGTTGTCAGAGCAACTGTGGCTAATTCAGCAATGGTTTGATTGGCAAACAGTTGTTTGAGGCTCAGTTCTATCCCAGCGAGTTTTGCTTTGGCGATGATTTGAATGCTGAGGATAGAATCTCCTCCAAGTTCAAAGAAGTTATCGTGTATACCGACAGCTTCGACTCTGAGGACCTGTGCCCAAATTTCTGCCAATTTGGCTTCTACTGGCGTGCGGGGTGCGACGAACTTGTCTTCTATTCCCGTGCGTGATTCTGGAATTGGTAAAGCACGGCGATCGACTTTGCCATTGGGAGTCAAGGGTAGGGATTCCAGGAGCACAATGGCATTTGGTACCATGTAGTCTGGTAGCTTTTCCTTGAGGAAACTACGCAGTTCGTTCAGTGTAGGTGTCACCTGTTTTTGCGGTACGATGTAGGCCACCAGTCGTTTATTTCCAGGAATGTCAACGCGTGCGATGACACAAGACGATCGCACTTGGGGATATTGTCTTAGGACTGCCTCGATTTCGCCCAACTCAATGCGGAAGCCTCGAATTTTCACCTGATTGTCGATCCGACCCAAGTATTCGATGTTGCCATCGCTTAAGAAGCGGGCTACGTCACCTGTTTTGTAAAGGCGTTCAGAACAGGATTGGTCTTCCTTGAGGACCGAGCTCCTGTGCTCCTGTGCTCCCCTGCTTCTTCTCAAGGGGTTGGGGATGAATTTTTCTTGTGTCAATTCAGGGCGGTTGAGGTAGCCTCTTGCCAAGGAAGCACCGCCAATGTGCAATTCTCCCGGTACACCAATTGGTACTGGTTGCAGATATTTATCTAAAATGTAGACTTGTGTGTTGGCAATCGGACGTCCAATAGGAGGTGATATCTGCAATTGCTCCCGCGCAACTACCAGCCCAGAAGTCGTGACCACTGTATTCTCTGTCGGCCCATAATTATTCACAACTGAGAACGGCACTGAGGCGGATGGATACTGTTGCAGCCGATCCCCTCCCGTGAGCAGATAACGCAACGCTGAACTTTGGGTCTTCCATTCCAAAGATAACAACTCAATAGCCACTGGTGTCGGTACGAAAGTGATGGTAATCTTGTTGTCGATCAACCACTGTTGCAGATTCTCAGGCTCGGTGACGAGTTCGGATTTGACTAAGTAGAGAGTGGCTCCGCGTGTCAGGTAAGGCCAGATTTCCCACACCGCCGCGTCAAATCCTGTTCCTGCCAGTTGGGTGGCTCTATCGGATGAAGCGAGATCAAAAGTTCGCTGATGCCAGAACACTAAATTTAACAATCCTTCATAGGCGATGGGCACTCCCTTAGGTGTTCCTGTGGAACCACTGGTGTAGATGGTATAAGCTAAATCAGTTGCGCGTACAACCGTGGCAGGGTTCTCCCCAGAGAACTGAGACACCAACTGCCAATGAGTATCTAGACACACAACTTGTGCCGGATGTGATGGGAATTTCTCCACAAGATGCTGTTGGGTCAACAGCACGGAAACTTGGGCATCTTCTAACATGAAGCTCAGGCGATCTTGGGGATATTCCGGATCGAGTGGCACGTAAGCTCCTCCCGCCTTGAGAATAGCCAACAGTCCTACCACCATGGACAAAGAACGTTCCACGCAAATGCCTACGAGCACATTCGCTCCCACTCCACGAGAGCGCAAGTAATGCGCTAACTGGTTGGCGCGAGAGTTCAACTCACTATAAGTCAGTTGTTGATTTTCAAACACGATCGCCACAGCATTTGGGGTACGAGCTACTTGCTCCTCAAATAACTCATGGATACACTTATCAACGGGGTAGTCTACCCTTGTATCATTCCACTCCACCAATAACTGCTGTTGCTCCGTTAGTGTCAGCAGTGGCAATTGCGAAATCTGCTCGTTGGGATTTGCCACAATCGCTTCCAGTAAGGTCACAAAATGCCCAATCATCCGCTCAATGGTGCTGCCATCAAACAAGTCCGTGTTATACTCCCATCCCCCCACAAGTCCTATGGGCGTATTCTCCATGGACAAGGTCAGATCGAACTTGGTTGTGGCAGTTTCTATGGGCAATGAACTCACCGTTAACCCACTCAACTCGACAACTGATGTGGGTGCATTCTGAAGGACGAACATCACCTGGAACAATGGTGTATGGCTCAGGTCTCTTTCTGGCTGCACTGCTTCCACAAGCATTTCAAACGGTAAATCTTGATGGGCATATGCCGACATTGCCATCGACCGAATGCGAGTCAGTAATTCATTAAAGCTGGGATTGCCCGAGAGATCGGCACGCAAAACTAATGTGTTGACAAAAAAGCCAATCAAAGATTCAATTTCACTGCGATGGCGATTGGCGATGGGCGACCCTACCAAAATGTCTGCCACACCCGTATAGCGGTAGAGTAATGTATCAAATGCTGCCAACAAGGTCATAAACAGAGTACATCCTTGTTCCTGACTCAGGCGTGTCAGTTTTTGAGTCAGTTCCACCGAAAGTGCAAACTCAAGATATGCCCCATTGAAGGTTTGCACCGCGCCTCTGGGTCTGTCTGTCGGTAATGGCAAGAATGTTGGTGCGTACTCCAGTTGTTGAAGCCAGTAACTTAATTGGTTTTGGAGTATGTCTCCTTGCAACCATTGTCGTTGCCAAATAGCAAAATCTGCATACTGAATCGGTAATGGTGCTAACGGTGATGGCTTACCTTCACAATAAGCATTGTACAATGTTGCCAGTTCCTCAACAAACACGCCTATTGACCAGCCATCCGACACAATATGGTGCATACAAACCAATAACACGTGTTCTGTTTGTGACAACACCACTAATGTTGCTTTCAGTAGAATTGCGTTAGATATATCAAAAGGTTCGAGCGCTTGTTGTTGGGCTAATTGCTGTGCAGCTATTTCTTGTTCGCTAGGACATAACTGCTGCAAGTCAACCACTGAGACTGTCCAATTTAGGTCTGTGTGAATCAGCTGAGTTGCTTTACCATCGACCGTGATGAAATTGGTGCGTAATGCTTCATGGCGATGAATAATTTCAACTAAGCTTTGTTCTAAAGCGGCGACATAGAGCGTTCCTTGCAAACGCAAAGCGGCTGAAATATTGTATGAGGCACTCAGAGGCTCTAACCGATCTAAAAACCACAACCTCTGTTGTGCAAATGAAAGCGGGAGTTCTGCATTCTCTGACCTTGGTAAGATCGGCGTGTAAACGAGTTTTACGTTCTCTTGCTGTAATTGCTGTATCTCTTGCGCCAATTCGGCTACTGTTGGTGTGACAAATAAGCTCCGTAAGGGCAGTTCGACTTTGAAAACGTTGCGGATACGCGAAACCAATTGCGTTGCGAGTAGCGAGTGTCCTCCCAGTTCAAAAAAGTTATCGTATCTGCCCACAGCTTCTACTTTCAGTACTTGTGCCCAAAGTTGTGCCAGCATTTCTTCTGTGGGGGTGCATGGAGCAACGTATTTCTCTTGAAGTTCGCTGTGTTTATCGGGAGTGGGTAAAGCGCGACGGTTGACTTTGCCGTTAGGGGTAAGTGGTAGGGTTTCCAGGAACACAAAAGCGTTTGGCACCATGTACTCTGGGAGCTTTTCTTTCAAGAATTGCCGCAGTTGACTAATTGTGGGTGTCACTTGTGTTTGCGGTACGATGTAGGCGACGAGGCGAAGATCGCCTGGGGTATCTTCGCGTGCGATCGCACAATTGGCTTGCACGTCTTCGTGTTGGCTCAGTGCTGCCTCAATTTCACCCAATTCAATGCGGAAGCCTCGAATTTTCACCTGATTGTCAACGCGACCCAGGTATTCTATATTACCATCTGGTAAGTAACGCGCTAAGTCACCTGTTTTGTAAAGGCGTTCAGAACAGGATTGGTCTTCCTTGACTCCCCAGCTCCTGTGCTCCCCAGCTCCCCTGCTTCTTCTAAAGGGGTTGGGAATGAATTTTTCTTGTGTCAATTCGGGACGGTTGAAGTAGCCCCGTGCTAAGGAAGCACCACCAATGTGCAATTCTCCCGGTACACCTATTGGTACAGGCTGTAAATACCGATCCAAGATGTAGATTTGGGTGTTGGCAATGGGACGACCAATCGGAGGCAGTAGCGACCAACTATTTGCTGAATCACTTAGGGTAAAAGTAGTGACGACATGGCTCTCCGATGGACCGTAATGATTGTGCAAAGTACAGTCAGTTAGTTGACTTAACCAATTGCAAATGGCAGGAGTCATCTGTAACTGTTCTCCTGCAGTCATGATTTCCCGCAGATGGCTCGTAAATAATTTACCCCCAACAGCAACTTCAGCAAGTTGCTGTAAGCCAACAAAGGGAATAAACAATCTCTCAATCGCTTTGTCTTCTATCAAAGCTAACAAAGCCACTGCATCTCGACGCAATTCTTCCGAGATCAACAGCAATGTGCCTCCAGAATACCAAGTCGAAAACATTTCTTGAAAGGAGACATCAAAGCCGATAGGAGCAAATTGTAGCGTTTTTGCTCCACGAGAAAGTTTTAGGTTCTTTACTTGCCAAAAGATTAAATTGCAAAGAGCACGCTGACTCATGGCTACACCTTTCGGTTGTCCTGTAGAACCACTGGTGTAAATCACATAACCCAAATGATTGGCTTGTACGCCAGAAATGACATTGTTTTGACTGAACTGAGAAACTAACTCAGCCTCAGCATCTAAATAAACAAGCTGTGCAGTATGCTGAGGGAGTCTCTCAGAGAGTGAACGTTGGGTTAGCAGTACTTGAACTCGAGCATCTTCAACCATGAAGCTCAGGCGTTCGGTAGGATATTCTGGGTCTAGTGGCACGTAAGCCCCACCTGCCTTGAGAATGCCTAACAGTCCTACCACCATGGACAAAGAACGTTCCACACAAATACCCACCAACACATCGGCTCCCACTCCAAGCGAATCGCTACGCGACAGCTTCGCTGAACGCAAGTAATGCGCTAATTGGTTGGCGCGACAGTTCAATTCGTAGTAGGTCAGTTGTTGATTGCCAAACTCCACTGCCACTGCATCTGGGGTACGGGCTACTTGCTCCTCAAATAACTGATGGATACACTTATCAACGGGATAATCCACTTGAGTATTGTTCCACTCTACTAACAACCGCTGTTGTTCCGTTGGCGTCAGCAGTGGCAATTGGTCAATCCGCTCACTAGGATTTGCCACAATTGCTTCTAGCAGTGTCACAAAATGCTCAATCATGCGCTCAATGGTGCTGCCATCAAACAAATCCGTATTGTACTCCCATCCGGACACGAGTCCTGTGGGTGTATTCTTCATGGATAAGGTCAGATCGAACTTTGCTGTGGTGGTTTCTACAGGCAATGAACTCACCGTTAACCCAGTTAACTCGACAACTGATGTAGGCGCATTCTGGAGGACAAACATCACTTGGAACAATGGTGTATGGCTCAAGTCTCTTTCTGGCTGCAATGCTTCCACAAGCATTTCAAACGGTAAATCTTGATGTGCATACGCCGACATTGCCATCGACCGAATGCGAGTCAGTAATTCATTAAAGCTGGGATTGCTTGAGAGATCGGCACGCAAAACTAATGTGTTGACAAAAAAGCCAATCAATCCTTCGATTTCACTGCGATGGCGGTTGGCAATGGGCGAACCCACTAAAATGTCCGATTGCCCCGTGTAGCGGTAGAGTAATGTATCAAATGCTGCCAACAAGGTCATAAAGAGAGTACATCCTTGTTCCTGACTCAGGTGTGTCAGTTTTTGAGTCAGTTCCAGCGAAAGTGCAAACTCAAGATACGCACCTGCGAAAGTTTGTACCGCGTCTCGAGGTCTGTCAGTGGGTAATGGCAGGAATGTCGGTGCGTACTCCAGTTGTTGAAGCCAGTAATTTAATTGGTTTTGGAGTATGTCTCCTTGCAACCATTGTCGTTGCCAAATGGCAAAATCTGCATACTGAATCGGCAGTGGTGCTAGCGGTGAGGGCTTACCTTCACAATAAGCATTGTATAATGCTGCCAGTTCCTCAACAAACACACCTATTGACCAACCATCCGAGACAATATGGTGCATACACACCAATAACACGTGTTCTGTTTGAGACAGCACAACTAGTGTTGCTCTCAGTAGGGTGGCATTTGACAAGTCAAAAGGTTCGAGCGCTTGTTGTTGGGCTAATTGCTGTGCAGCTATTTCTTGTTCGGTAGGAGATAAATGCTGCAAGTCAACAACTGAGACTGTCCAATTTAGGTCTGTGTGAATCAGCTGAGTTGCTTGTCCATCGACTGTGATGAAATTGGTGCGTAATGATTCGTGGCGATGAATAATTTCAACTAAGCTTTGTTCTAAGGCTGCAACACAGAGCGTTCCTTGCAAGCGCAAAGCCATTGGGATGTTGTATGAAGCACTCAGAGGCTCCAACCGATCTAAAAACCACAACCTCTGTTGTGCAAATGAAAGTGGGAGTTCTGCATTCTCTGCCCTTGGTAATACGGGAGTATAAGTCAGTTCTACGTTTTCTTGCTGTAATTGCTGTATCTCTTGCGCCAACCCGGCTACAGTTGGTGTCGCAAATAAGCTCCGCAAGGGCAATTCTACTTTGAAAACGTTGCGGATGCGCGAAACCAATTGCGTTGCGAGTAACGAGTGTCCTCCCAGTTCAAAAAAGTTATCGTATCTGCCCACAGCCTTTACTTTCAGCACTTGTGCCCAAAGTTGTGCCAGCATTTCTTCCGTGGGGGTGCGGGGTGCAACAAATTTGTCGGATAATTCATGACTCGGTTCTGGTGCTTTTAAGGCGCGACGGTCAACTTTGCCGTTGTTGGTCAGAGGTAGGGACTCAAGGAGAACGATCGCATTCGGTACCATGTAGTCTGGTAGCTTTTGTTTGAGGAAGCTACGTAGAGAGTTGGGAGTGGGGGCGTGGTCGATGTGGGGTACGATGTAGGCGACGAGGCGAAGATCGCCTGGGGTGTCTTCGCGGACAATGACACAATTGGCTTGCACGTGGTGGTGTTGACTCAGTAGCGCCTCGATTTCACCCAATTCGATGCGGAAGCCGCGAATTTTCACCTGATTGTCGATGCGCCCTAAATACTCTAACTCACCATTGGGTAGATAACGAGCTAAGTCACCTGTTTTGTAAAGGCGATCGCCACCAGTGCTGTTGTGGAAGGGGTGAGAAATAAACCGTTGTGCGGTGAGTTCGGGACGATTGAGGTAGCCACGGGAAACCCCAGCACCGCCAACGTACATCTCACCTGGAACACCAATGGGTACGAGCCGTTGATGTTCATCCAAGACATACACCTGCAAATCTGGAATCGGGCGACCAATCAGACTGAGGGTGCTGTGAAAATCGTCTTTGCTTAATGGACGATAAGTGACGTGAACGGTGGTTTCTGTAATGCCGTACATATTCACTAACTGCGGGTGGCGATCGCCGTGGCGCTCAAACCAAGGATGCAAACTGTTGATTTCAAGACTTTCGCCACCAAAAATCACCAAGCGGAGGGACAAATTGGTCACAGTTGCCATGGACTGTTCTGCCTGCATCAACTGGCGGAAAGCCGAAGGTGTCTGATTGAGAATTGTGACTTTCTGTTGAGACAATAACTGATAAAAAGATTCTGGCGAGCGGGTCACCAGGTAGGGTACCACCACCAGTCGTCCACCGTAAAGCAATGCACCCCAAATTTCCCAAACCGAAAAGTCAAAGGCGATTGAGTGGAACAGAGTCCATACGTCTTGAGAGTTGAAGTCATACCAAGGTTGTGTGGCGGCAAACAAACGGGTGACACAATTGTGGTTAACTAAAACACCCTTGGGCAAGCCTGTGGAGCCACTCGTGTAGATGACGTATGCTAAGTGAGTCGGTGTTGTACCGTTGAGCGGATTGGCGGCGCTATTGCGAGCAATGTGATGCCAGTCGCTGTCTAAGCAAAGGACACGCGCCTGAATTGATGGGAATTTCGCCACCAGATGCTGTTGCGTTACCAGCACGGAGAGTTGAGTATCTTGAAGCACAAAGCTCATCCGCTCAGTGGGAGACTCGGGGTCGAGAGGCACATAAGCCCCTCCCGCTTTGAGAATCGCCAAAAGTCCCACAATCGCGGACAAGGAACGTTCCACACAAATGCCAACAAGCACATCCGCGCCCACACCGAGCGAGCGCAACTCATGAGCTAACTGGTTGGCACGAGAGTTCAACTCATTGTAAGTCAGTTGTTGGTCTTCAAATACGACTGCCACCGCATTCGGAGTCAGTGCCACCTGCGCCTCAAATAACTGATGGATACACTTATCAACAGCAGAGTCTAATTGTGTATCATTCCACGCCAGTAATAACTGCTGTTGCTCAGATGCAGTTAACAACGGCAATTGCTCAATCGGTTGATGTGGATTGGCGACAATCGCCGACAGCAAGGTGACAAAATGACCCAGCATTCGGTTAATCGTCCCATGCTCAAATTGATTGGTATCGTAGCTCACCTTCAACCACAATTGCTCCCCCGGTCCGGCGACAACTGTCAGGGGATAATTTGCGTGTTCGATCCCTCGAAAATCCGCCACTGTCAAACCGCCATCGTCTTGTAAAGTATCGGCATCTACCGGATAATTCTCAAACACGACAATGCTCTCAAATAAAGACGTACCCCTAGGAATGTCACTCAAACTTTGAATTTCTACTAATGAGCAGTAGGAAAATTGTTCGGATTCCACCTGTTGGGTTTGTAAATCTTTCAACAAACTCAGCAAATCTGTCTGAGGGGAGATTTGCCAGCGCACGGGCACTGTATTGATAAATATCCCCACCATCGACTCCACACCAAGGAGTGCGGGGGGACGACCAGACAAGGTGGCACCAAAGACGACATCGGTTTCACCACTGTAGCGAGACAGGAGCAATCCCCAGGTAACCTGCACCAAATTATTCAGTGTCAATTGGTGCTGTTTGACAAAATCCACCGCTTGTGAAGTTGCGAGTGCGGATAAGTAAATGTGTTGTTCATCGTAACGGGAATGCTGTTGCCGTTGTGAGAGTGGTTTGTCTACTCTCAACGGGGTGGGAGTGCTAAAACCTAAGAGTTTTTGTTGCCAAAATTCTTTGGCAGAATTTAAATCTTGTTGCTGTAACCAAGCAATGTAGTTGCGGTAGTTGACAGTTGGTGGTAATGATACATTTTCTCCATCACAGATGGCTTGATAAAACGCAAACAAGTCTTGAAACACCAACGGTAACGACCAACCATCCAGTAAGATGTGATGATGACACCAAACAAACTGATAAGTGTTCTCATCCAGTCGCAGCAGATGTAGCCGCATCAATGGCGCTTGATGGAGTTGGAAACCCTGTTTTCGCTCATCTAACAGAAAAGTCTCTAGTCGTTCTTTCTGCTCAATCGTTGATAACGCTCGCCAGTCTAGAGTATTGACTTTCACATCCAGTTGTCGATACACAACTTGCACGGGAGTACTCAAGGACTCCCACTCAAAAGCCGTGCGGAAGATGGAATGCCGTGCGACTACCATCTGCCAAGCTTGCTCAAAAGCTCGGACGTTGAGGTTTCCTGCAAAGGTGCAAGCGATCTGCTCAAAATAAACACCTGTGTCAGGAGCGTACAAACTTTCAAACAGCATCCCCGCTTGCATCGGCGATAACGGATACATATCCTCCAGATTTTGCCAGTGAATCTGACTCAGTTGTGATTGAGATGCAAGTCTTGCTAAAACCAAATCCAGTTCTGACTGGTTGAGTCTAATGAGTGGGAAATCTGTGGGTGTGTAACCGACATTGTCCGGTTCTAAACAATGAGCAATGAGATTTTGCAACTCACAGACAAATTCTGAAGCCAGATGTTCGATGGTTGTCTGCTCGTGGAGATTGCGGCTGTATGTCCAATGTATTTGTAGCTGTTGGTCTGCAATGATGGCGTTAATGTCTAAAGAAGTTGAGCGCTGACCTTGTAAACTTTGGTTTTGTCCGCTTGATTCAACTGCCAGCGATATCAGAGACTCTGTGTTGAGAACTTGAGTAAATTGACCGAGATAATTAAAGCTAATCTGAGCGTTTGGAATGGTGGCGAGTTGAGCACTTTGAACGATATCTTGATTGAGATAGCGCAATACGCCGTAGCCGATGCCTTTGTTGGGAACCGCCCGTAATTGTTCTTTGACTGATTTTAAAACCTTGCCCAGATTCTCTGTGTCTGTAAGTTTTAAAACCACTGGAAATATTGTCGTAAACCAACCGACGGTGCGCGATAAATCGATCCCATCAATAATCTCTTCTCGCCCGTGTCCTTCTAAGTTAAATAACACCGACTTTGAGTCAGCCCATCGACTCACAACCAGCACTAAAGCTGTTAATAAAACATCGTTAATTTGAGTTTTATACGCTTTCGGAACATCTTTCAGCAGCGCTTGCGTTTCACTGGAGTTTAATGACACTGAGACTGTGCAAGTAGATGCCACTGTGTTGGCTCCATCAGCATGGTCTACTGGGAGGGGAGTCACTGCGGTATTGGAAACATTTAACCAATAATCCAGTTCTGATTTGAGGTGATGAGATTGGGCATATTCTCTGAGGTGTTGCGCCCAATCTTTGAAAGAAGTGGTTTTGGCTGGAAGTTGAATGGCTTTGCCTTCACACAGTTGCGAGTATCCTGTCACCAAATCTTCTAACAAAATCCTCCAGGACACCCCGTCTACCACTAAGTGGTGAATGATGATGAGTAATCGTGATTTTTTGTCAACCCCCAAGCGGAATAATGCCACTTGCACCAAATTTTCTGATAAATTCAAACTCGCTTGTAGCGAATTGGCGGTATTTTCTATCGCCCTTTGTTGCTCGCTATCTGGCAATGTTGACAAGTCGAAACAGGATATGACATTGCGATCGCAATTCTCGGCATGAACTTGCTGCCAATTCGATTCTGTTTGTGTAAACCGCAAGCGCAGAGCATCGTGATGTGTGAGTAATTCCTTCCACACACGCTCTAAGAACTCGATCTTGATATCGTCGGGAACTGTCAGTAGAAATGATTGATTATAATGGTGCGCTTGTGGCAATTGCTGCTCAAAAAACCACTGTTGAATGGGTGTTAAAAGTGATGCCCCAGTGACTAATCCTTGTTCTATAAAAAGTGCTTTTGTCGTCAGAGCGACTGTCGCTAATTCGGCGATGGTTTGATTGGCAAACAGTTGTTTGAGGCTCAGTTCTATCTCAGCGAGTTTTGCTTTGGCAATAATTTGAATGCTGAGGATAGAATCTCCTCCCAAGCTAAAGAAGTTATCATGTATACCGACGGCTTCGACTCTAAGGACTTGTGCCCAAATTTCTGCCAATTTCGCTTCTACTGGCGTGCGGGGTGCGACGAACTTGTCTTCTATTCCCGTGCGTGATTCTGGAATTGGTAAGGCACGCTGGTCTACTTTGCCATTGGGGGTCAAGGGTAGGGATTCCAGGAGCACAAGTACGGAAGGTACCATGTAGTCTGGTAGCTTTTCCTTGAGGAAACTACGCAGTTCGTTCAGTGTAGGTGTTACCTGTTTTTGCGGTACGATGTAGGCCACCAGGCGTTTATTTGAGGGAATGTCTTCGCGGGCAATAACCACGGTTGATTGTACGTGCTCGTGTTGGCTCAGAACTGCCTCGATTTCGCCCAACTCGATGCGGAAGCCCCGAATTTTCACCTGATTGTCAATTCGCCCTAGGTATTCTATATTACCATCTGGCAGGTAGCGTGCTAAGTCACCTGTTTTGTAAAGGCGTTCAGAACAGGATTGGTCTTCCTTGAGGACCCAGCTCCTGTGCTCCTGTGCTCCCCTGCTTCTTCTAAAGGGGTTGGGAATAAATTTTTCTTCTGTTAACTCCGGGCGGTTGAGGTAACCTCTTGCCAATCCCATACCGCCAATATGCAGTTCTCCTGGCACACCTATCGGTACTGGTTGCAGATACTCGTCTAATATGTAGAGTTGTGTGTTGGCAATTGGTCGTCCAATGGGAATTGAACCAGAACGGTGTTGACCAGTTGGTACCTCGTAAATACAACAACCCACAACTGTCTCTGTTGGTCCATATTCATTGACCAATTTTGTTTCAGGTGCAAATTCTTGCCAGAAAGCAATGTTTTCTGCTAAGAGATTTTCGCCACCAATGATGAATGCTCTGGTTCGATTTGCTGCTTCTTTTGGTGATATTTGCTGATTGAGCAACTCTAAGTGAGCGGGTGTAATTTTAACTAAGCTTAAATGAGAGTGATGACGTAGAGCATGACTTAGAGTCTCAACAGCTTGGTCTTGAGAGAGAATTTCTACTTGATTACCTACTAATAACGGTGAGAAGAGACTGGTAACTGTGAGGTCAAATCCTAGAGGAGAATGAACGATTGTTCCTCCTCCCTGCTTGACTCCATAAGCTTGGGTACACCAGCTGAGGTAGTTAACCAATCCTTGGTGAGTAATTAGCGTACCTTTGGGTTTGCCAGTAGAACCGGAAGTATAGATGACATAAGCTAAATGAAGAGCATTTGTTTCACTGACTGGGTTGCATATCGGCTGTTGGATGTTTGCTTTCCAATCCCTATCTAGGCAAATGACTTGAATACCATCTGTTGGTAAGTTTTGTGCTAAATGCTGTTGAGTCAGGAGTATAGCTGTTTGAGTATCTGCTAATATAAAATTTTTCCGTTCACTAGGATAATCGGGATCGATGGGCACATAAGCCCCACCTGCCTTAAGAATGCTCAATAGTCCGACAACCATTTCAATTGAGCGCTCCACACAAATCCCCACCAGCACATCGGCTCCCACTCCCAAAGACTGCAAGTAATGCGCCAATTGGTTAGCACGGCTGTTCAACTCGTTATAAGTCAGCTGTTTATTATCACATACTACCGCTACTGCGTTGGGTGTACGCTCTACTTGCTCTTCAAACAACTGATGGATACATTTATCCCGAGGATAGTCTACCTCTGTATTATTCCACTCCACCAATAATCGATCGCGTTCGGCTTGACTCAACAGTGGTAATTCAGAAATACGCGCTTCAGGATTTGCTACAATTGCTCTAAGTAAATTTTCAAAATGCTGAGCTATTCGAGTTATTGTGGTTGCATCAAATAAATCGCTACTATAGCGCCAAATTCCCTCCAGACCTTCTGAATTTTCCAAGTAGTTCACTTCCAAGTCAAAATTGGCTGTGATATCCAGCGATAAGGGCATATTCTGAATAGTTAAACCGGGCAAATTGGAAGAGGACTGTGGGGTATTCTGAAGGGCAAACACCACCTGTACCAGAGGATTACGACTCAAATCTCTGACTGGCTGTAACTTTTCAACCAACATCTCAAAAGGCAAGTCTTGGTGGGCATAGGCTGACAACGTAGTTTGCCGCACTTGCGCGTGGAAGTCTCGAAAGGTGGGATTTCCAGAGAGATTGCCCCTTAATACTAGGGTATTAGCAAAAAACCCCACCAGCTGCTCGAATTCTAATTTGTTGCGATTGGCGATTGGGGAGCCAACGACGAGATCTGACTGACCAGTATAACGAGAAATTAAAACCAAAAAAGCTGCTAGTAGGGTAATAAACAGGGTTGCGTCTGATTCTTGGCTTAACTCTTTGAGGCGTTGCGTCAGATCGCGATCGAGCTGAAATCGCTCAACTCCTCCTCGGAAAGTTTGAACTGGGGAACGTTGTCTATCGGCTGGCAATTCTAGTATAGAAGGGATACCTGCTAACTGTTGCTGCCAGTAATTGAGTTGTCGATCGAGGACAACACCTGTCAGCCACTTGCGTTGCCAAACAGCAAAGTCAGCATATTGAATGTGTGATGGGGCTAGTGGGTTGGGCAATCCTTGAGTAAAAGCTTCGTATAGCTGACATAACTCACTGAAGAAGATATTTAGAGACCAACCATCGTAGATAATGTGATGCATCTTCAACAGCAGTACGTACTCCTGCTCACTCAGTTGGAGTAGGGTGAATTGTATTGATGATTCAACAGCAAGATCGAAGGGTTTAGATGCAAGGGACTGAGTCATTTGTCGAATTTGAGCAGTTTGCTCTTGGGTAGACAACCCCTGCAAATTATGGATTGGCAAAGTTAAAGCAGTCGGAGGAGCAATGAGCTGGGTAGGGTTTCCCTCTACCGTGGGAAAAGTGGTTCTTAAGACTTCGTGACGGCGAATAAGTTCACTGAGGCTCTGCTCTAGTGCAACTATATTAAGCGAACCCTGCAATCGTAAAGCTTCCACCATATTGTAAGCAGTACTATCGGGTGACATCTGCTGTACAAACCACAGTCGTTGTTGGGAAAAAGACAATGGTAACTGACCGTCCCGTGGCACTCTTTGAATGGAAAAATTATCAGAGGCTTTGACTTGCTTTGCCTCTTGAACCTGCTTTGCCTCTTGTAATAATAGAATAATTTCTGTTTTACGTCTGGCTATTTCTTGGCTTAGTGTTGGAGTTAACACCCCTTCAGGGGCGTGACACCGCAAGCGAGAGCCATCAGTTTCTAAGTTAATACCTAAATTTCTGAGTTGATAAAGAAATTCAAACGTGCTGTTACTCATTACTTAAAACTCCACTATTTCGGCATTCATACGATCTGCTGGTACATCTGTTGTTGCCCAATCCATCACTTCCATGTAGGCTGCTATACCAGCTATTGTGGGAAACTCAAACATTTTCTGCACGGACAGGTCAAGTGCAAAAGCTGAGTTGATCCGCGAAATGACTTGGGTGGCTAGTAGAGAATGTCCCCCAATTTCAAAGAAATTGTCCTTAACGCCAATAGGTTCTAGTCCCAAGACTTCACTCCAGATTTGCGTGAGTTGAGCTTCGATGGGAGTTCGAGGCGAAACAAAGCCAGTTGAGAGATTTCTCGAAGCTGTATCGGGTGTTGGAAGGGAGCGGCGATCTACCTTGCCATTGGGTGTCAAAGGCAGGGCATTGAGGAGAACAAAAGCTTGGGGTACCATGTAATTGGGTAGCTTTTGTTGGATAAATTCTCGAACTTGTGGCACAAGCTTCTGGACTAGTTTGCCGTGCAGGGGATTGTTAGTGTAGTTAGTCCAGGGTTTGGCTGTAACTGCCTCAGTATCCCAAAAAGCGATCGCGCAGTCTTGGTCAGACATTGGCATTGAACCATTGCGGCAGAACACTACATCATAAGAACCATCGTGACTGCTCGCCCACCAACTCAAGTAAACGGTGTAGCCTAGATCCTGCCCTAGTTGCCAAAACTGCTCTGGGTCGATACCAACTGCTGGCTGTTGTGCTAGTAGTTCCCGCAGTTGCCCGACGGTTTCAGCACTAGGGGGATTTTCCAACCATTGCCACATCTGTATTGCTTGCTGCACGCGTTGATTGGGAACAGCCCGAATGCCCAACACTTGTGGCTCCTCAGAAAGCAGTTTATTGTGAATTTGTGTGAAGGAAAGCTGGTCTAGTTGCCAATTTAACCAAGGAACTACTGTTGTTTGGACAGCAGTACCGAGATGCATAGTAACGTCGTAGCGAAATTGGGTTAACTCATTTTGATATTGACCGCGTTTGGGTTGAATTTCCACCCAAGTTATCTGGGGAAAACTTTGTTGTAGGGCGATGAAAAACCTAGGGTCAATAACCAGTTCTTCTTCTGCCGCTACACTGTGGTGTACTTGCTGCTGCCATTGCTCAACACTTCTGGATTGAGCAGCTTGGGACAACTGCACAGCAGCATAGTATGGCTCCAGTAACGGCAAGCTGCGAACATCCCCGACAAAGATTTTCCCCTGAGTGCCAATTGTTGCCATTGCCCCTTCTAAGACCTGCAACAGATACTCAACACTGGGAAAATACTGAACGATTGAGTTCAAAATCACAGTGTCGAATTCTCCCTGGGGAATACCTGCAAAATTATCTGCCATTTGATGTAGCAGTCGCACGTGTTCTAAACCTTCAACACTAGCGCGTACCTGCTCAACGTGCTGGATGGCTGCGATGGAATAATCGGTTCCCCAATACTTTTGGCAGCCCTTGGCAATACGAGATAGCAGTAACCCCGTTCCACAACCAATTTCTAAAACCCGTTGCGGTAACAGAGTCCGAATGCGGCTGACGGTACTCTCAACCCACTCCCGCATTTCTCGATCTGGGATGGGTTGCCTGGTGTAACTACTGTTCCAACCAGCAATATTGAACGTGAGGTCATCTGTAGATATTTGAGTTTGACCATACGCTTGTTCATAAAGAGTTTGCCAGTCACTAACATACTCGCTTTGCCATTGAGCAAATTGCTGAGGTAAGATTTGACTTTTAGAACCAGGGACTAAATAAGCGACGAGACTTTTATCTCCAGAACTAAGACTTCTAGTAACAACAACACTCTCCTTCACCAAAGGGTGTTGGTTCAAAACAGTTTCAATTTCACCCAGTTCTATCCGAAAACCGCGAATCTTAACTTGATTGTCAATGCGTCCAATGTATTCTATATTACCATCGCTCAAGTAACGTGCTAGGTCTCCCGTCTTGTAAAGGCGTTCAGAACAGGATTGGTCTTCCTTGACTCCCCTGCTCCCCAGATCCTGTGCTCCCCTGCTTCTTCTCAAGGGGTTGGGGATGAATTTTTCTTGTGTTAATTCTAAACGGTTGAGGTAGCCTGTTGCCAATCCCACACCGCCGATGTGCAGTTCTCCCGGTACACCCACAGGTACTGGTTGCAGGTATTCGTCTAAAATGTAGATTTGTGTGTTGGCAATCGGTCGCCCAATGGGAATGGTTGTGGCGTCTTTGGGGACATCTTGCACCCAGTACCAGGAACTAAACGTTGTATTCTCTGTCGGTCCGTAAACGTGCAGCAGTCGTTGCGGTGCGCCATTTTTCAGCACCTGTTGCACCCATTGCGGCTCGACAGCCTCGCCACCAAACAAAAGGTAGCGCAGTGGATTGAAAGCGTTGGGTACTGCTTGGGCAATTTGATTGAACAAGGCAGTCGTCAAGAATAACACCGTTATCCCTTGCTCGCGAATACTGGCGGCAAAATCCATTGGTGAGAGCGCCAACTCTTTGCTCACCCCAAACAATCGCGCCCCGTGAAGTAGCGCTCCCCAAATTTCAAAAGTGGCAGCATCGAAGGCGTAATTTGAGGCTTGTGCGATCGCGTCAGACGCTTCGATGTGAATGTAATTTGTGTTCATCACCAAACGGGTTACCCCTTGGTGAGTGACGCTGACACCTTTGGGTTGTCCTGTGGAACCGCTCGTGTAGATGACATAAGCCAGAGCATCAGCACTGGCTTGTGGTGTTGGGTTTTCCTCGCTTTGGGGGGCGAGTTCTGGGGAAGCAGTATTGTAACAAATGACACGTGCTTGCTGTTGGGGAAGAGTGGAGGCGAGTGTGTCTGTGGTCAACAGCACGGAAATTTGAGCAGATTCGACGATCGCTGCCAAACGCTGAGTGGGGTATTCCGGGTCAAGCGGTACGTATGCCCCTCCTGCCTTAAGAATGGCCAACAGTCCCACCACCATGGACACAGAGCGGTTCACACAAATGCCCACCAGCACACCTGCTCCCACTCCACTAGACCGCAAGTAGTGCGCCAACTGATTGGCACGACAGTTCAACTCGTTGTAAGTCAGTTGTTGATTTTCATACACTACTGCCACTGCATTGGGTGTACGCACTACTTGCTCCTCAAACAACTGATGGATACACTTATCCTGGGGATAATCCGCTTGAGTGTTGTTCCACTCCACTAATATTTGATGGTTCTCATGCTGTGTAAGCAAGGGCAGTAATGCCACTGGCTGCTGGGGATTTGCTACAATTGCCGCTAATAAAGTTTGGAAATGTTGCATCATGCGGGCAATGGTTGCGCCATCAAATAAATCCTTGTTGTAACAGCAAACTCCCCCAAGACCTTCTGGTAGATCCCACAAGTGAATTTCGAGATCGAACCGAACTGAGTCAAGCCCCAAAGGCATTTCCTCAACACTTAAACCGGGCATTTCCCAAGGAGAGGTGGGGGCGTTCTGCAAGGCAAACATGACCTGTACCAGTGGGTTGCGGTCTAAGTTCCGTTCCAATTGCAAGCGATCGACTAACATCTCGAAGGGCAAATCTTGATGGTCATAGGCGTTTTGAGCCACCTGTTGCACCTGGGTCAGTAAAGCTTCAAATGATTCTTCTGGGGAGAGATGAAATCTGAGAGCCAGAGTATTGACAAAAAAGCCAATTAATGTTTCTATTTCCGTGCGGTTGCGATTTGCTATGGGTGAGCCTATCACAAGATCCTTTTGTCCACTGTAGCGAGACATTAACACGACAAAACCTGCCAGCAGAGTCATAAACAGCGTTGTCCCGAACTCTTGGCTGAGCTTTTTCAGCTGCTGTGTGAGCAAGCGATCCAGTTGAAGTTGCTGTGTACCTCCACGAAAAGTCTGTATAGCTGGGCGGGAGCGGTCTGTGGGTAATGCTAATAGAGGTGGTGCTCCTGCTAACTGTTGCATCCAGTAGTTTAACTGACGCTCTAGTATTTGATCGGTCAGCCATTGGCGTTGCCAGATAGTAAAGTCAGCATACTGTACGGATAACTCTGGTAATTGAACAGAACTACCCGTTGTAATAGCGCGATAATAGGCGGACAGATCCCGGATAAAAATCCCCAAAGACCAACCATCAGCAGCAATATGATGAATTGCTACCAGCAGTACGTACTCTTGTGGAGAAACTTGCCAAAGCATGACTCGCAGTACAGAATCGTGAATGAGATCGAATGGTTTGGCAGCTTCTTTTGTTGCTATTTCTTTCACTTGTTTCCAGGGGTCTGGCACTTGCTGTAGATCTACTACTGCTAACGTTGTGGTGATATTTGGCGCTATTACCTGGACTGGCAAGTTATTTTTGACCTCAAAGCGAGTTCGCAGAATTTCATGGCGTTGCACCATCGACTGAAATGCTTGTTCCAAAGCTTCGATCTTAAGATCTCCAACCAAACGCACAGTGAAGCTCATTGTGTAAGCACCGCTTTCTCCTTCAAGCTGATGCATAAACCACAGACGTTCTTGCGCCCATGACAGGGGGATGTCTTGTCTGGAGGAAACAGGTACTATCGGCGGAATTGTCAAACCTGAATCAGTTTGCAGTTGAGCTAAGATCGCCTCACTTAACTGGGCGATAGTTGGTGATTCAAAAAGACAACGCAACGGTAACGGAGTTCCAAAAGCTTCCTGCAAGCGAGACATTACCTGGGTTGCTAACAGGGAATGACCCCCAATTTCAAAGAAATTATCATCAATCCCCACAAGCTCTACTTTCAGCACTTGTGCCCAAATTTGTGCCAATTTTGCTTCCACTGGGGTACGGGGTGCGATGAAAGTGTTTTCTATTCCTGTAGTTGATTCTGGGATTGGTAGGGCACGGTAGTCTATTTTACCGTTAGGGGTGAGAGGTAGCGACTCCAAGATGACTATTGCACTCGGTACCATGTAGTTTGGTAGCTTTTTCTTAAGGAAGCTACGCAGAACGCTGACTGTGGGTGTTACGTGTTTTTGCGGTACGATGTAGGCGACGAGGCGCTTATCCCCAGTAGTATCTTCGCGGGAGATGACACAAGTCGCTTGCACGTGCTCGTGTTGTCTCAGTACAGCTTCGATTTCTCCCAATTCGATGCGGAAACCTCGGATTTTTACTTGATTATCAATGCGTCCTAGGTATTCTATATTACCATCCGGCAAATAACGTGCTAAGTCCCCTGTTTTATACAATTTGGAATTGGGAATTGGGAATTTGGAACGATCAAAGGGGTTAGGGATAAATTTTTCTTCTGTTAACTCCGGGCGATGGAGGTAGCCTCTTGCCAGTCCCGCACCGCCAATGTGTAGCTCTCCTGGTACTCCAATCGGTACAGGTTGCAAGTCTTGGTCGAGTATGTAGATCTGAGTATTGGAGATTGGGCGACCAATGGGAACGAATTGTCCATCTCTCGGTTGCAAGCAATTCCAGAAAGTTGCATCTATACAAGCTTCCGTTGGACCGTAGAGATTGTACAAATTGACATCAAGCTGAGTTAACAAACCTTCGAGCAAAGTCACAGGTAAGACTTCACCGCCACAGAAAACTTGTTTGAGGGAGCTACAGGATTCGATTCCTCCCTGTTCTAAAAGCATTTGCAGCAAAGATGGCACAAGTTGAACAATCGTTACCTGGTGTTGGCGAATTAAGTTTAACAGATAAGCACTGTCAGTATGACCTCCAGGTTGAGCGATTAACAACTGCCCACCGACTATCAGTGGAGCGTAAAATTCCCAAACGGAGGCGTCAAAACCAAAGGGAGTTTTTTGCAGAACTTTGTCGTTTTCAGTCAGGGAAAATGTTGCTTGCATCCACAGCATATGGTTGCAAAGGTTACTGTGAGACAGCATCACTCCCTTGGGTTGACCTGTAGATCCTGATGTATAAATCACATAAGCTAAGTGACTTGCTTGCACATTAGCGATCGGGTTCTCCTGACTCAACTCACAAATCAAGTGCCAGTCTGTATCTAAGTGGACGACACGCGCCTGATGTTGAGGAAGAGACTCTACTAAATGCTGCTGGGTCAGAAGTACGGGAACTTGAGTATCTTGCAGCACAAAGCTCAGACGCTCGGTGGGATATTCTGGGTCAAGTGGCACATAAGCGCCGCCCGCCTTAAGAATGCCTAAAAGTCCCACAACCATAGACAAGGAACGCTCCACACAAATGCCAACCAATACATCTGCTCCCACTCCCAGCGAATCGCTACGCGACAGCTTCGCTGAACGCAAGTAATGTGCCAACTGATTAGCACGGCAGTTCAACTCATTGTAAGTCAGTTGTTGTTCTTCAAACACGACTGCCACTGCATTCGGGGTACGCGCCACCTGCTCCTCAAACAACTGGTGGATACACTTATCAACGGGATAGTCTGCTTGTGTATCATTCCACGCCATTAATAACTGCTGTTGCTCAGATGCCGTTAACAATGGCAATTGCTCAATCGCTCGGTGTGGATTGGTGACAATCGCTTCCAACAATGTCACAAAATGCCCCAGCATCCGGCTCATCGTTTCATGCTCAAATCGATTGGTATCGTAACTCACTTTCAAACACAATTGTTCGCCAGGGATAGCGACAACTGTCACGGGATAATTTGTGCGTTCAATCCCTCGAAAATTCGCCACTGTCAAACCGCTATCGTCTTGTAAAGTATCGGCATCTACCGGATAATTCTCAAATACGACAATGCTCTCAAATAAAGATGTACCCCTAGGAATGTCACTCAAACTCTGAATTTCTACTAATGAGCAGTAGGAAAATTCTTCGGATTCCACCTGTTGGGTTTGTAAATCTTTTAACAAATTCAGCAGATCGGTGTTGGGGAAGATTTGCAAGCGCACGGGCACTGTATTGATAAATATCCCCACCATCGACTCCATACCCAAGAGTGCAGGGGAGCGACCAGACAAGGTAGCACCAAACACCACATCGGTTTCACCACTGTAGCGCGAGAGGAGCAATCCCCAACTCACCTGCACCAAATTATTCAGTGTCAATTGGTGCTGTTTGACAAAATCCACCGCTTGTGCAGTTGCAGTTACCGTTAATTGAATCTGTTGTTCGCTATAGCCAGAATGCTGTTGTGTGTTTGACAGTGGTTTATCCACTCTCAACGGGGTGGGAGCGCTAAAACCTAAGAGTTTTTGTTGCCAAAATTCTAGAGCGGCATCTAAATCTTGTCGTTGTAACCAAGCAATATAGTTGCGGTAATTGACAGTTGGTGGTAGTGATACACTTTCTCCATCACAAATGGCTTGATAAAAAGCAAACAAGTCTTGAAACACCAACGGTAACGACCAACCATCAAGTAAGATGTGATGATGACACCAAACAAACTGATAGGTGTTCTCATCCAATTGCAGCAGATGTAGCCGCATCAATGGTGCTTGCTGGAGTTGGAAACCCTGTTTTTGCTCCTCCAACAGAAAAATTTCTAATTGCGCTTGCTGCTCAACAGTCGATAAATTGCACCAGTCTAGAGAATTGACTTTCACATCCAGTTGTCGATACACAACTTGCACGGGAGTACTCAAAGACTCCCAGGCAAAAGCCGTGCGGAAGATGGAATGCCGTGCTACCACCATCTGCCAAGCTTGCTCGAAAGCTCGGACGTTAAGGTTTCCTGCAAAGGTGCAAGCGATCTGCTCAAAATAGACGCCTGTGTCGGGAGCGTACAAACTTTCAAACAGCATCCCTTCCTGCATCGGCGATAACGAATAAATATCCTCAAGATTTTGCCAATGAATTTGACTCTGTTGTACGTTGGATGCTACTTTTGCTAAAACGAGATCCAGTTCTAACTGGTTGAGTTTGATGAGTGGGAAATCTGTAGGTGTGTAACCAACGTTATCCGGTTCTAAACAATGAGCAATCAGATTTTGCAACTCACAAACAAATTCTGAGGCAATATGTTCGATGGTTGCCTGCTCGTGGAGATTGCGGCTGTACGTCCAATGTATTTGTAGCTGTTGGTCTGCAATGATAGCGTTAATGTCTAACGAAGTTGAGCGCTGACCTTGTAAACTTTGGTTTTGTCCGCTCGATTCAGAAGCAGACGATATTAGAGGCTCGGTATTCAGAATTTGAGTAAATTGACCGAGATAATTGAAGCTAATCTGGGCCTTTGGAATGGTGGCGAGTTGGTCAATAATTTCTGCATCTTGATTGAAATAGCGCAATAAACCGTAGCCGATGCCTTTGTTGGGAATCGCCCGTAATTGTTCTTTGACTGATTTTAAAACCTGGCCCAGATTCTCTGTGTCTGAGAGTTTTAAAACCATTGGAAACATTGTCGTAAACCAACCGACGGTGCGTGATAGATCCACACCTTCAATAATATCTTCTCGCCCGTGTCCTTCTAAGTTAAATAACACCGACTTTGAGTCAGTCCATCGGCTGACAACCAGCACTAAAGCTGTTAATAAAACATCGTTAATTTGAGTTTTATACGCTTTCGGCACATCTTGCAGCAGCGCTTGCGTTTCACTGGAGTTTAATGACACTGAGACTGTGCAAGTAGACGCCACTGTATTGGCTCCATGAGCATGGTCTGCTGGGATGGAAGCCACTGCGGCGTTAGATATACTCAACCAATAATCCAGTTCTGATTTGAGGTGATTTGCTTGGGCATATTCTCTGAGGTGTTGCGCCCAATCTTTGAATGAAGTGGTTTTGGCTGGAAGTTGAATGACTTTACCTTGGCACAGCTGTGAGTATCCCGCGACCAAATCTTCTAATAAAATCCGCCAGGACACTCCGTCTACCACTAAGTGGTGAATGATGATGAGTAATCGTGCTCCTTTGTCAACTCCCAAACGGAACAACGCCACTTGCACCAGATTTTCTGATAAATTCAAACTCGCTTGTAGCGAATTGGCGGTGTTTTCTATCGCTTTTTGTTGCTCGCTATCAGGGAGTGTTGAGAAGTCAAAACAGGATATGATATTGCGATCGCAAAGCTCGGCATGAACTTGCTGCCAATTCGATTCTGTTTGTGTAAACCGCAAGCGCAGAGCATCGTGGTGTTTGAGTAATTCCTTCCACACCACCTCTAAGAACTCAATCTTAATATCAGTGGGAACTGTCAGTAGAAATGATTGATTAAAATGATGCGGCTGTGGCAATTGCTGCTCAAAAAACCATCGTTGAATGGGTGTTAAAGGTGATGCCCCAGTAACAAGTCCTTGTTCTATGAAAAGTGCTTTTGTTGTCAGAGCGACTGTGGCTAATTCAACAATGGTTTGATTGGCAAACAGTTGTTTGAGGCTAAGTTCTATCCCAGCCAGTTTTGCTTTGGCAATAATTTGAATGCTGAGGATGGAATCTCCTCCCAAGCTAAAGAAGTTATCATGTATACCGACAGCTTCGACTTTGAGGACTTGTGCCCAAATTTCTGCCAATTTGGCTTCTACTGACGTGCGAGGTGCGACGAAAATATTTTCTATTCCCGTGCGTGATTCTGGAACTGGTAAGGCGCGGCGGTCTACTTTGCCATTGGGGGTCAAGGGTAGGGATTCCAGGAGAACGATGGCATTTGGTACCATGTAGTCTGGTAGTTTTTCTTTCAAGAAGCTACGCAGTTCGTTCAGTGTGGGTGTTAGGTGTTTTTGCACGACGACGTAGGCCACCAGTCGTTTATTTGAGGGTACATCTTCGCGGGCGACAACTACGGATGATTGCACGTGCTCGTGTTGGCTCAGGACTGCCTCGATTTCACCCAACTCAATGCGGAAGCCCCGAATTTTCACTTGATTGTCGATCCGACCCAAGTATTCGATGTTGCCATCGCTTAAGAAGCGGGCTAAGTCACCTGTTTTGTAAAGGCGTTCAGAACAGGATTGGTCTTCCTTGAGGAACCAGCTCCCTAGCTCCCCTGCTCCCCTGCTTCTTCTCAAGGGGTTGGGGATGAATTTTTCTTGTGTCAATTCAGGGCGGTTGAGATAGCCTCTTGCCAAGGAAGCACCGCCAATGTGTAATTCTCCCGGTACACCAATTGGTACTGGTTGCAGATGTTTATCTAAAATGTAGACTTGTGTGTTGGCAATCGGGCGTCCAATCGGAGGCGATGTCTGCAATTGCTCCCGCGCAAATATCTGCCCAGAAGTTGTGACCACTGTATTCTCTGTCGGTCCATAATTATTCACAACGGAGAACGGTACTGAGGCGGATGGATATTGATGCAGCTTATCCCCTCCCGTGAGCAGATAACGCAACGCTAAACTTTCGGTCTTCCATTCCAAAGATAACAACTCAATAGCCACTGGTGTCGGTACAAAAGTGATGGTAATCTTGTTGTTTATCAACCACTGTTGCAAATTCACAGGCTCGGTGACGAGTTCGGATTTGACTAAGTAGAGGCTTGCACCTACGGTCAGGTAAGG
>NZ_KQ976354.1:3739844-3779348 GCF_000346485.2 Scytonema hofmannii PCC 7110 | reverse complement strand
TCCTGTTCCAGCCAGTTGTGTGGCTCTATCGGATGAAGCGAGATCAAAAGTTCGCTGATGCCAGAACACTAAATTTAACAATCCTTCATAGGCGATGGGCACTCCCTTAGGTGTTCCTGTGGAACCACTGGTGTAGATGGTATAAGCTAAATCAGTTGCGCGTACAACCGTGGCAGGGTTCTCCCCAGAGAACTGAGACACCAACTGCCAATGAGTATCTAGACACACAACTTGTGCCGGATGTGATGGGAATTTCTCCACAAGATGCTGTTGGGTCAACAGCACGGAAACTTGGGCATCTTCTAACATGAAGCTCAGGCGATCTTGGGGATATTCCGGATCGAGTGGCACGTAAGCTCCTCCCGCCTTGAGAATAGCCAACAGTCCTACCACCATGGACAAAGAACGTTCCACGCAAATGCCTACGAGCACATTCGCTCCCACTCCACGAGAGCGCAAGTAATGCGCTAACTGGTTGGCGCGAGAGTTCAACTCACTATAAGTCAGTTGTTGATTTTCAAACACGATCGCCACAGCATTTGGGGTACGAGCTACTTGCTCCTCAAATAACTCATGGATACACTTATCAACGGGGTAGTCTACCCTTGTATCATTCCACTCCACCAATAACTGCTGTTGCTCCGTTAGTGTCAGCAGTGGCAATTGCGAAATCTGCTCGTTGGGATTTGCCACAATCGCTTCCAGTAAGGTCACAAAATGCCCAATCATCCGCTCAATGGTGCTGCCATCAAACAAGTCCGTGTTATACTCCCATCCCCCCACAAGTCCTGTGGGCGTGTTCTCCATCGTAATGGTGAGATCGAACTTGGTCGTGGCTGTTTCTATGGGCAATGAACTCACCCTTAACCCGGTTAGCTCGACAACTGATGTGGGCGCATTTTGGAGGTCAAACATTACCTGAAACAATGGTGTATGGCTCAGGTCTCTTTCTGGCTGCAATGCTTCCACAAGCATTTCAAACGGTAAATCTTGATGTGCATACGCCGACAACGCCATCGACCGAATGCGAGTCAGTAATTCATTAAAGCTGGGATCGCCCGATAGGTCTGTGCGTAATACTAATGTATTGACAAAAAAGCCAATCAAAGATTCGATTTCACTGCGATGGCGGTTGGCGATGGGCGACCCTACCAAAATGTCCGCCACACCCGTGTAACGGGAAAGTAACGTATCAAATGCTGCTAACAACGTCATAAAGAGAGTACACCCTTGTTCCTGACTCAGGTGTATCAGTTTTTGAGTCAGTTCCACCGAAAGTGCGAACTTTTGATATGCGCCTGCGAAGGTTTGCACCGCGCCTCTGGGTCTATCTGTAGGTAATGGCAAGAATGTTGGTGCGTACTCCAGTTGTTGAAGCCAGTAACTCAATTGGCTTTGTCGGACTTCATTCTGGAACCATTGTCTTTGCCAAATGGCAAAATCTGCGTATTGAATTGGCAGTGGTACTAACGGTGAGGGTTGACCTTCACAATAAGCGTTGTACAATGCCGCCAGTTCCTCAACAAATACACCTATTGACCAGCCATCACAGACAATATGGTGCATGCACACTAATAACACGTGTTCCGTTTGAGACAGCACGACTAATGTTGCTTTGATTAAGGCTTCAGTTGCTAAGTCAAAAGGTTCAATCGCTTGCTGTTGAGCTAATTGCTGTGATGCTATTTCTTGTTCGTTGGAAGGTAAGTGCTGCAAATCAACCACTGAGACTTTCCAATTTGGGTTTGGGTGAATCAGTTGAGTTGCTTGTCCATCGACTGTAATGAAATTGGTACGTAATGCTTCGTGACGGTCAATAATTTCCACTAAGCTTTGTTCTAAAGCGGTGACACAAAGGTTTCCTTGCAAACGCAAAGCGGCTGGAACATTGTATGAAGCTTTGTTTGGCTCTAATTGGTCTAAGAACCACAACCTCTGTTGTGCAAATGAAAGTGGGAGTTCTGCACTCTCTGACCTTGGTAAGATGGACGTTTCATTAAGTGCCGCATTTTGTCGCTGTAACTGCTGTATCTGTTGCCCTAACTCCGCTACTGTTGGTGTCGTAAATAAGCTCCGTAACGAGAGTTCGACTTTGAAAACGCTGCGGATGCGCGAAACCAGTTGCGTTGCGAGTAGCGAGTGTCCTCCCAGGTCAAAAAAGTTATCGTGTCTGCCCACAGCCTCTACTTTCAGCACTTGTGCCCAAAGTTGTGCCAGCATTTCTTCCGTAGCGGTACGTGGGGCAACATATTTTTCTGGGAGTTCGCTGTGTCTATCTGGTGTGGGTAAAGCGCGACGGTCTACTTTGCCGTTAGGAGTGAGTGGTAGGGCTTCGAGGAACACAAAAGCATTTGGCACCATATACTCTGGCAGCTTTTTGCTAAGGAAGCTACGCAGAACGCTGAGTGTGGGTGTCACCTGTGGAAGCGGTACGATGTAGGCGACGAGGCGAAGATCCCCTGGGATATCTTCACGGGCAATGACTACAGATGATTCCACATACTCGTTTTGACCCAGGACTGCCTCAATTTCACCCAACTCAATGCGGAAGCCCCGAATTTTTACCTGGTTGTCGATGCGTCCTAGATATTCGATGTTGCCATCGCTTAAGTAACGCGCTAAGTCACCTGTTTTGTAAAGGCGTTCAGAACAGGATTGGTCTTCCTTGAGGACCCTGCGCCCCTGCGTCCCTGCGCCCCTGCTTCTTCTAAAGGGGTTGGGGATGAATTTTTCTGCTGTCAATTGGGGACGGTTGAGGTAGCCTCTTGCCAATCCCGCACCGCTAATGTGTAATTCTCCTGGCACACCCACAGGTACTGGCTGCAGGTGCGAGTCTAGAATGTAAACTTGTGTATTTGCGATCGGTCGCCCAATGGTCGGTGCGGTGCTTGCCCCTTTTTCGATGGAGCTATAGGTAGAGTAAGTAGTGTCTTCCGATGGACCGTAGAGATTTAATACACGCTCAGTTTGACTGTGCTGATAAATTTGCTGCACCAGTTGATTTTGCAGAGCTTCCCCAGCTAAATTCACTGTACATAGTTGCTGTGGTAAGTCCTGTTCTCGAATTAACTGTGCGATCGCAGAAGGAACTGTGTTGATCAAAGTGACTTGGTTTGCAGCTGGTATGCTGAATAAACGCAAAGCATTTTCAGCTACAATCACTTTTCCTCCCACACTAAGAGTCACAAACAATTCAAAGACTGAGAGGTCAAAACAGATAGAGGTAGAAGCTAAGACACCAGCAAGCTGCTCTGGTGTAAAAACTTCTTTGGCCCAACTCGCCAGAGCAACTGCACTGTGATGCTCGATCGCGACCGCCTTTGGTTTACCTGTAGAGCCGGAGGTATAGAGTACATAAGCTAGATTGGATGACTTGACCTCAGCTACAAAAGGAATGGTCTGAGTTTGAAACGGTTCTTGATGCTGAGTCTCTAAATACACAAGGCAAGCTGTGTGTTCGGGTAGTCTCTCAACAAGATGCTGTTGAGTCACCAGCACTGAGAGTTGAGCATCTTGCACCATGAAGCTCAGGCGTTCTTGGGGATACTCTGGGTCAAGTGGCACATAAGCCCCTCCCGCCTTGAGAATGCCCAAAAGTCCCACAACCATAGACAAGGAACGCTCCACACAAATGCCTACCAGTACATCCGCGCCCACTCCCAACGAGTGCAACTCATGGGCTAACTGGTTGGCACGGCTATTTAACTCATAGTAAGTCAGTTGTTGTTCTTCAAAAACAACCGCCACGGCATTCGGGGTACGCGCCACCTGCTCCTCAAACAACTGATGGATACACTTATCAACGGGATAGTCTACTTGAGTATCGTTCCACTCCACTAATAACTGCTGTTGCTCAGATGCTGTCAGCAGGGGCAATTGCTCAATCGGTTGATGTGGATTGGTGACAATCGCCGACAGCAAGGTCACAAAGTGCCCCAACATTCGGTCTATTGTCCCTCGTTCAAATCGATTGGTATCGTAGCTCACCTTCAGACACAATTGCTCGCCAGGGATAGCGACAACCGTGAGGGGATAATTCGTGTGTTCAATTCCCCAAAAATTAGAGAGCGTCAAACTGCCATTGTTTTCCAGAACAGCCGTATCTACGGGATAATTCTCAAATACGACAATGCTCTCAAATAAAGGTGTACCCCTGGGAATGTCACTCACGCCCTGAATCTCAACCAATGAGCAGTAGGAAAATTCTTCGGATTCCACCTGTTGGGTTTGTAAATCTTTCAACAAACTCAGCAGATCGGTGTTGGGGGAGATCTGCAAGCGCACGGGCACTGTATTGATAAATATCCCCACCATCGACTCCACACCGAGGAGCGTGGGGGGGCGACCAGATAAGGTGGCACCAAACACCACATCGGTTTCACCACTGTAGCGCGAGAGGAGCAATCCCCAACTCACCTGCACCAAATTATTTAGTGTCAATTGATGTTGTTTGACAAAATCCACGACTTGTGAAGTTGCGAGCGCGGATAAGTGAATGTGTTGTTCATCATAACGAGAATGCTGTTGCCGTTGTGAGAGTGGTTTATCGACTCTCAACGGTGTAGGAGCGCTAAAACCAAAGAGTTTTTGTTGCCAAAATTCTTTGGCAGAATTTAAATCTTGTTGCTGTAACCAACTAATATAGTTGCGGTAGTTGACAGTTGCTGGTAAGGATACACTTTCCCCATCACAAATGGCTTGATAACAGACAAACAAGTCTTGAAACACCAACGGTAACGACCAGCCATCAAGTAAGATGTGATGATGACACCAAACAAATTGATAAGTGTTCTCATCCAATCGCAGCAGATGTAGCCGCATCAATGGCGCTTGATGGAGTTGGAAACCCTGTTTTTGCTCCTCATCCAAAAAAGTCTCTAGTTGTGCTTGCTGCTCAGTTTTCGTTAGCCCTCGCCAGTCTAAAGTATTAATACTAACATCTAGCTGTCGATACACGATTTGCACGGGGGTACTTAAAGACTCCCAGGCAAAAGCCGTGCGGAAGATGGAATGCCGTGCTACCACCATCTGCCAAGCTTGCTCGAAAGCTCGGACGTTAAGGTTTCCTGCAAAGGTGCAAGCGATCTGCTCAAAATAGACGCCTGTGTCGGGAGCGTACAAACTTTCAAACAGCATCCCTTCCTGCATCGGCGATAACGAATAAATATCCTCAAGATTTTGCCAATGAATTTGACTCTGTTGTACGTTGGATGCTACTTTTGCTAAAATGAGATCCAGTTCTGACTGGTCGAGTTGGATCAGTGGAAAATCTGTGGGTGTGTAACCGACATTGTCCGGTTCTAAACAATGAGCAATCAGATTTTGCAACTCACAGACAAATTCTGAAGCCAGATGTTCGATGGTTGTCTGCGCGTGGAGATTGCGGCTGTATGTCCAATGTATTTGTAGCTGTTGGTCTGCAATGACGGCGTTAATGTCTAACGAAGTTGAGCGCTGACCTTGTAAGCTTTGGTCTTTTCCGCTTGATTCATCTGCCAGCGATATCAGAAACTCTCTGTTGAGAACTTGAGTAAATTGACCGAGATAATTAAAGCTAATCTGAGCCTTTGGAACTTTGTCAAGTTGACCACTTTGAACGGCGTCTTGATTGAGATAGCGCAATAAACCGTAACCGATGCCTTTGTTGGGAATTGCCCGTAATTGTTCCTTGACTGATTTTAAAACCTGGCCCAGATTCTCTGTATCTGAGAGTTTTAAAACCACTGGAAACATTGTCGTAAACCAACCGACGGTGCGTGATAAATCCACACCTTCAATAATATCTTCTCGCCCGTGTCCTTCTAAGTTAAACAACACCGACTTTGAGTCAACCCATCGGCTGACAGCCAGCACTAAAGCTGTTAATAAAACATCGTTAATTTGAGTTTTATACGCTTTCGGCACATCTTGCAGCAGCGCTTGCGTTTCACTGGAGTTTAATGACACTGAGACTGTGCAAGTAGACGCCACTGTATTGGCTCCATGAGCATGGTCTGCTGGGATGGAAGCCACTGCGGCGTTAGATATACTCAACCAATAATCCAGTTCTGATTTGAGGTGATTTGCTTGGGCATATTCTCTGAGGTGTTGCGCCCAATCTTTGAATGAAGTGGTTTTGGCTGGAAGTTGAATGACTTTACCTTGGCACAGCTGTGAGTATCCCGCGACCAAATCTTCTAATAAAATCCGCCAGGACACTCCGTCTACCACTAAGTGGTGAATGATGATGAGTAATCGTGCTCCTTTGTCAACTCCCAAACGGAATAATGCCACTTGCACCAAATTTTCTGATAAATTCAAACTCGCTTGTAGCGAATTGGCGGTGTTTTCTATCGCCCTTTGTTGCTCGCTATCAGGGAGTGTTGAGAAGTCAAAACAGGATATGATATTGCGATCGCAAAGCTCGGCATGAACCTGCTGCCAATTCGATTCTGTTTGTGTAAACCGCAAGCGCAGAGCATCGTGGTGTTTGAGTAATTCCTTCCACACCACCTCTAAGAACTCAATCTTAATATCAGTGGGAACTGTGAGCAAAAATGATTGATTAAAATGATGCGGCTGTGGCAATTGCTGCTCAAAAAACCATCGTTGAATGGGTGTTAAAGGTGATGCCCCAGTAACAAGTCCTTGTTCTATGAAAAGTGCTTTTGTTGTCAGAGCGACTGTGGCTAATTCGGCGATGGTTTGATTGGCAAACAGTTGTTTGAGGCTGAGTTCTATCCCAACGAGTTTTGCTTTGGCAATAATTTGAATGCTGAGGATGGAATCTCCCCCCAAGCTAAAGAAGTTATCATGTATACCGACAGCTTCGACTCTGAGGACTTGTGCCCAAATTTCTGCCAATTTGGCTTCTACTGGCGTGCGGGGTGCGACGAACTTGTCTTCTATTCCCGTGCGTGATTCTGGAATTGGTAAGGCGCGGCGGTCTACTTTGCCATTGGGGGTCAAGGGTAGGGATTCCAGGAGCACAAGTACGGAAGGTACCATGTAGTCTGGTAGCTTTTCCTTGAGGAAACTACGCAGTTCGTTCAGTGTAGGTCTTACGTGTTTTTGCGGTACGATGTAGGCCACCAGGCGTTTATTTCCAGGAATGTCAACGCGTGCGACAACCACGGATGATTGTACGTGCTCGTGTTGGCTCAGGACTGCCTCGATTTCACCCAACTCAATGCGGAAGCCCCGAATTTTCACTTGATTGTCGATCCGACCCAAGTATTCGATGTTGCCATCGCTTAAGAAGCGGGCTAAGTCACCTGTTTTGTAAAGGCGTTCAGAACAGGATTGGTCTTCCTTCACTCCCCAGCTCCTGTGCTCCTGTGCTCCCCTGCTTCTTCTCAAGGGGTTGGGGATGAATTTTTCTTGTGTCAATTCAGGGCGGTTGAGATAGCCTCTTGCCAAGGAAGCACCGCCAATGTGTAATTCTCCCGGTACACCAATTGGTACTGGTTGCAGATGTTTATCTAAAATGTAGACTTGTGTGTTGGCAATCGGGCGTCCAATCGGAGGCGATGTCTGCAATTGCTCCCGCGCAACTATCTGCCCAGAAGTTGTGACCACTGTATTCTCTGTCGGTCCATAATTATTTACAACTGAGAACGGCACTGAGGCGGATGGATATTGATGCAGCTTATCCCCTCCCGTGAGCAGATAACGCAATGCTAAATTTTGGGTCTTCCATTCCAAAGATAACAACTCAATAGCCACTGGTGTCGGTACAAAAGTGATGGTAATCTTGTTGTCGATCAACCACTGTTGCAAATTCACAGGCTCGGTGACGAGTTCGGATTTGACTAAGTAGAGGCTTGCACCTACGGTCAGGTAAGGCCAAATTTCCCACACCGCCGCGTCAAATCCTGTTCCAGCCAGTTGGGTAGCTCTATCGGATGAAGCGATTTCAAAAGTTCGCTGATGCCAGAACACTAAATTTAACAATGCTTCATAGGCGATGGGCACTCCCTTGGGCGTTCCTGTGGAACCACTGGTGTAGATGGTATAAGCCAAATCAGTTGCGCGTACAACCGTGGTAGGGTTCTCTCCAGAGAACTGAGACCCCACCTGCCACTGAGTCTCTAAACACACAACTTGTGCTTGATGTGATGGGAATTTCTCCACAAGATGCTGTTGGGTCAACAGCACGGAAACTTGGGCATCTTCTAACATGAAGCTCAGGCGTTCAGTGGGATATTCCGGGTCAAGTGGTACGTAAGCCCCGCCTGCCTTGAGAATGCCTAAAAGTCCTACAACCATTTCGATTGAGCGCTCTACACAAATGCCTACGAGCACATTCGCTCCCACTCCACGAGAGCGCAAGTAATGCGCTAATTGGTTGGCATCAGAGTTCAATTCACCATAAGTCAGTTGTTGATTTTCAAACACGATTGCCACGGCATTCGGGGTACGTGCTACTTGTTCCTCAAATAACTCATGGATACACTTATCGACGGGATAGTCTACCCTTGTATCATTCCACTCCACCAATAACTGCTGTTGCTCCGTTAGTGTCAGCAGTGGCAATTGCGAAATCTGCTCGCTGGGATTTGCCACAATCGCTTCCAGTAGTGTCACAAAATGACTGCTCATCCGCTCAATCGTGCTGCCATCAAACAAGTCCGTATTGTACTCCCACTCTCCCACAAGTCCTGTGGGCGTATTCTCCATAGATAAAGTCAGATCGAACTTGGTTGTGGCAGTTTCTACGGGCAATAAACTCAGAGTTAACTCAGTGAGATCGACAACTGATGTAGGTGCATTCTGGAGGGCAAACATCACCTGAAACAATGGTGTATGGCTCAGGTCTCTTTCTGGTTGCAATGCTTCCACAAGCATTTCAAATGGTAAATCTTGATGGGCATACGCCGACAACGCCATCGACCGAATCCGTAAGAGTAATTCGTTAAAGCTGGGATTACCTGAAAGATCTGCACGCAAAACTAATGTGTTGACAAAAAAGCCAATTAATCCTTCGATTTCGCTGCGATGGCGGTTGGCGATGGGCGACCCTACCAAAATGTCCGCCACACCCGTGTAGCGGTAGAGTAACGTATCAAATGCTGCTAACAGGGTCATAAAGAGAGTACACCCTTGTTCCTGACTCAGGAGTGTCAGTTTTTGAGTCAGTTCCACCGAAAGTGTACACGTTTGAGATGCCCCTGCGAAAGATTGTACCGCGCCTCTGGGTCGGTCTGTGGGTAATGGCAGGAATGTCGGTGCGTACTCCAGTTGTTGAAGCCAGTAACTCAATTGACTTTGCCGGACTTCGCCAAGCAACCATTGTCGTTGCCAGATGGCAAAATCTGCGTACTGAATTGGCAGTGGTGCTAACGGTGAGGGCTTACCTTCACAATAAGCGTTGTACAATGCTGCCAGTTCCTCAACAAACACACTTATTGACCAGCCATCACAGACAATGTGGTGCATGCACACCAATAACACGTGTTCTGTTTGAGACAACAGGACTAATGTTGCTCGGATTAAGGTTTCAGTTGCTAAGTCAAAAGGTTCAATTGCTTGAAGTTGAGCTAATTGCTGTGAAGTTGTTTCTTGTTCGCTCGAAGGTAACTGCTGCAAGTCAAGCACTGAGACTTTCCAATTTGGGTTTGGGTGAATCAGTTGAGTTGCTTGTCCATCGACTGTAATGAAATTAGTGCGTAATGCTTCGTGGCGATGAATAATTTCCACTAAGCTTTGTTTTAAAGCAGCAACACACAGAGTTCCTTGCAAGCGCAAAGCAGCTGGAATATTGTATGAAGGCTTGTTTGGCTCTAATTGGTCTAAGAACCACAACCTCTGTTGTGCAAATGAAAGTGGGAGTTCTGCACTCTCTAACCTTGGTAAGATGGGAGTGTCATTGAGTTGTGCATTTTGTTGCTGTAACTGCTGTATCTGTTGCCCTAACTCCGCTACTGTTGGTGTGACAAATAAGCTCCGTAATGGCAGTTCGACTTTAAAAACGCTGCGGATGCGCGAAACCAGTTGCGTTGCCAGTAGCGAGTGTCCTCCTAGCTCAAAGAAGCGATCGTGTCTGCCCACAGCCTCTACTTTCAGCACTTGTGCCCAAATTTGTGCCAGCATTTCTTCCGTGGGGGTGCGTGGCGCGACAGATTTTTCTGGGAGTCCGCTGTGTCGATCTGGTGTGGGTAAAGCGCGACGGTCTACTTTGCCGTTGGGTGTGAGTGGTAGGGCTTCAAGAAACACAAAAGCGTTTGGCACCATGTACTCTGGAAGCTTTTCAATCAGGAAGCTACGCAGAACGCTGAGTGTGGGTGTCACCTGTGGAAGCGGTACGATGTAGGCGACGAGGTATTTATCTCCTGGGGTATCTTCACGGGCAATGACACAAGAGGATTGCACGTCATCGTTTTGACCCAGAACTGCCTCAATTTCCCCCAACTCAATGCGAAAGCCACGGATTTTGACCTGGTTGTCGATTCGACCTAAGTATTCGATGTTACCATCGCTTAAGAAGCGGGCTAAGTCACCTGTTTTGTAAAGGCGTTCAGAACAGGATTGGTCTTCCTTGACTCCCCTGCTCCTGTGCTCCTGTGCTCCCCTGCTTCTTCTCAAGGGGTTGGGGATGAATTTTTCTGCTGTTAATTGGGGACGGTTGAGGTAGCCTCTTGCCAATCCCGCACCGCCAATGTGCAATTCTCCCGGTACACCCACAGGCACTGGTTGCAGATACTTATCTAAAATGTAAACCTGCGTGTTGGCAATGGGTCTTCCCAGGGGGATTGACTCGATATTCCTCTGCAATTGTTTCCCTAGCGGGTGACAACAGGTAAAAGTCGTGCTTTCCGTTGGACCATATCCATTAATGATTTGCGTACTTGGTAGCTTTTCGAGCGCTCTGTGGACGTGAGCTACCGAAAGTGCTTCCCCGCCAATCAGTAGCTGTCTAATCCCTGACAACGCTTGTACATTCTCATCAACTATGGCGTTAAATAAAGCTGCCGTCAGCCACACCACCGTAATTCCGTGTTTGTCGATGGCCTCACTCAGATTTTTCGCCGTCGGAATACTTTCTGGGAAAATCACGCACAACCCACCGTGCAACAAAGCTCCCCAAATCTCGAATGTGGAGGCATCAAAAGAAATGGATGCCATCTGAAGCCATTTTTGTGTTGCATCAAGATGAACGTAATCGACTCCAAACAACAGACGATTCACGCCACGGTGAATCACTTCCACTCCTTTAGGCTGACCTGTGGAACCCGAAGTGTAAATCACATAAGCCAAATCCGTGGCTTGGACTTCAGAGATTGGATTGTCTTGAGTTGATTGCGAAATTAACTGCCAGTCTGTATCCAAACCCACAACAATCGTTTGATGCTGGGGTAGTTTGTTCAGAAGTGACTGTTGAGTGAGCAACACGGAAATTCGAGCATCTTCAAGCATGAAGCTCAACCGTTCGGTAGGATAATCTGGGTCGAGTGGTACATACGCACCACCCGCTTTCAGAATTCCCAACAATCCCACCACCATCGACAACGAGCGCTGCACACAAATGCCGACGAGCACACCAGTTCCCACTCCGAGCGATCGCAGGTACTGCGCCAATTGGTTCGCACGGCAGTTTAATTCCCCATAAGTCAGTTGTTGATTTTCATACACCAGTGCCACTGCATTAGGTGTACGCTCTACTTGCTCTTCAAATAACTGATGAATACACTTATCATGCGGATAGTCTGCAAGAGTCTGATTCCACTCCACTAATAACTGCTGTTGTTCAGACGCGGTTAACAATGGCAATTGCGAAATTCGCTCGCCGGGATTTGCCACAATTGCTTCGAGCAATGTCACAAAATGACCACTCATCCTCTCAATTGTAATGCGCTCGAACAAGTCACTGTTGTAATTCCATGTCCCTGTGAGAGCTTCCGACTCATGAAGAATGCTTAAAGTTAAATCAAATGCTGCTCCTTTTATCGGTGTCGTTATCGATTCCACAACCAACCCATCACTGTTTGTGAGTGACTCTTCGCCACTCTGATGCGGTCGATCCCAGGCAAACGCTACCTGGTAGAGTGGTGAATAGCTCGGGTCTCTCACTGGTTGCAGTCGCTCCACCAGCAGTGGAAACGGATACTCTTGATGCTCTAGCGCATCTAACACGCACAAGCGCGTTCGCCCTAGCAACTCTTCAAAGCTGGGATTTCCTGACAGGTTGGCTCGCAACACCACAGGGTTGGTAAAATAACCCAGAATCTTTTCAAATTCAAGGCGGCGGCGATTCACCATTGGCGAACCAATTAAGATATCTTCTTGACTTGTGTAACGAAATAATAATATTTGTAATGCTGTTAATAATACCATATAAAGCGATGCACGCTTTTTCTTCGCCAATTGAGTGAGGGATTGCTGCAGTTTTTCTTCGAGACGAAAAAACAGGGAATCGCCTCGATAGCTTTGGCTGTGCGGTCTGGGTCTATCCGTGGGCAAATTCAGCACTGGCAACTCGCCACAGAGTTGTTGCCGCCAGTAATTCCACAAACTCTCCCCCTTTGACCCACTCAGCATTTCCGCTGACCAGTTGAGGTAATCGCGATACTCGCACTTGTGTACGGGTAATAATGGCTCGGTGTCTTTTGTCAAAGCTTCATATAAGACTTTCAGTTCATCCAGCATGATTTCTGAAGACCAGAAATCCGTGATTATATGATGCTGCGTGATTAACAGAATCTGTTCTGGTGTTGGCGTGTGATTGATTAACACGCGCCAGCGCAATAATGGCCCGACTTCTAAGTTGAAAGGGCAAGCGCTGGTTTGTAATAGCCAGTCGTTGATGTCATCAGGACTCAGGGCAAAAGCGTTTTCGACACTAAAGTCCACTGGCTGGTGTTTGTGAACTGTTTGTACAGGTTCGCCGTCAATGGTTGTAAAGGTCGTCCTCAAAACAGGATGCCTTTCAACTAAAGCCTGCGCTGCCTGCTCCAGGGCGGAAATCTCTAAATTTGTGACTAATTTGGCTGCGTAGGTGATGTTGTAGGCCGAACTTTCTGGTGCTAATTGATACAAAAACCACAGTGCCTTTTGACCTTGAGACAGGGGATAACTCGCTGACCCATCGCTGCTCTGGGATAGAATTCGGAGAATTTCTGGTTTGTATTGCTTCATTGAAGCTAATAACTCCGGGCTGAGTGCGTTTTCTGGTCCTCGGTAACGCAGCTTGTCCCCCTCAATCCACAGTTCTACATTCTTTGCTGAAAGATTTTCTAGCAGCTCTGTTAGATTCATAATTCTCCTTCAACATAATTGTTTTGACCAGACACAGACTGCTCACTTTTTGCAGAGAGGGTCAGTAGGCGGAGTAGAAATTCAATTCCTTGGCTGAACTACCTTCTGATACCACAGTGAGAATCATCATAACTACGCCAAGAAGACCCAGCCCAACCTGTTTTTTAACAATTTTTTAACGATTTCGTCCATTATGGTTACTTAAAATCTTTGCGCTTTAACAAGAATTCAGGAGCCAGGAACCAGAATAAGCGAATGAATTCTGTGCGATTGGGGCATGAATAGAGAGGTTTAAATCCCCCACCAAAATTGTTCGCGTAATGTCTCCAAAAGAAGATTTGGTGGCGCTTCTAGAATAGCAGTCAAATCCCTAATTGATTGATTTTGACAACTAACTTTTGACTCTTGAGTTTTGTTTTAATTTAGACACTACTGATGGTACAACAATTTACCTGGATTTGATCGGTAAACCCAAAATTTTTTTCAACCGGCGATCGCTGATTGGGGAGTGTGGCGAGCACTGAAGCAAACGGATTCAAAATCTGTCAAATTTAGCTTAACAAAAATACGTGTACTTATGTGTAGATACTTGTAAATTATTTAAGTTAAATGAAGCCAATAATTGGAAAAAACACGCCCGCGATTAGAAATCGGGGCTATACAAACAAAGTTCTTACCTTTCTGACTTTGTTTGTATAGCAAGAGAATTCTATTTTGAGGGCAATATGCCAAATCGGGATGCTCCCGCATCAAGAGCATTCTCTGCTTAACCAAACCTTGTTGCGTCAGCTTTTTGAACAAGATAATCTTGTACAGTTGAAAGTTGCCAACTGGAATCTTGTAATAGCTCCAAAACCCATTGATGATAATTAAACAGGCTTTCTCGATGTCCTACACTAATAAAAGTTGTTTGACTTGCTTGTAACTCTCGATATAAATTACCTTCATTATTCAAATCTAAGGCACTTGTTGCTTCATCTAAGATAGTATAATTCGGACGGGTGACTAATATCCTCGCAAATGCAAGACGTTGTTGCTCTCCTAACGAGAGTATATTTTCCCAAGGAACTTCTGTATCAAAGCCATCAATACGGGTCAGCAAGTTTTGCAGGTTAACCTGTTGCAAAACATCTTCGAGTTCTCGATCGCTCATTTGACGGGTCGTTTGAGGATAAAGTAACTGTTCGCGCAATGTTCCTAAAATTATATAGGGACGTTGGGGTAAAAATAACACTTCTTCTCGGGGAGGTCGCACCACACGACCAGTTCCTGCATTCCACAAACCTGCGATCGCTCTTAATAAAGAGCTTTTCCCACGACCACTAGGACCTATAATTAATAAACCTTCTCCTGGTTGAACAGAAACTGATAAGTTTTCAACGATTACCTGCTCATAGTCTGGTGTTTGTAAGGTGACATTCTCGAAAGCCAGACGGTTGTCTTCAACTGTTTTAATTGTACTCAAATTCTCTGGTTGTTTGGTAACGTCTTCTAATGCATTTGAAAACTGACTCAATCGCTCAACATAACTGGAAAACCTTCCTGAATTTCCAAATTCATTAATTAATTCTCCCATAGCACTAGCAAACAGACTGCAAGCAACAGCCGCTTGGGTAATTTCTCCCAATTCCATTTCTCCTCTAAACTGTAAAGGCGCAAGTACTATATAGGGAGCTATTTGGAAAACAGATTGATATCCTCTACTATAAATATCTTGATTTCTCTCCCAAGATATCTTGCGTTTAGCATTTTCCACTAAATTCATAAATCTACGTTTAATTATCTTTAATTCTTGGTTTTCTCCATGAAAAAAAGCTATAGATTCAGCATGATTGCGAACATGAGTTAGCCCGTAAGTGAAGTCAGCTTTCGATTCGAGTTCCTCTTGATTAATGCTATTCAATTCTTGAGTCAAGTAAAGAGCAATTAAATTCCCTAGGATTGTATAAACAACCAAACCAATTGCCATAAATTGCGAAATTGACCAGAGAATTATAAAAAACACTGTTATCTCCAGCGTTTTTTCTATAAAAGTAGCGGAAAAGTTAAGAGCATTGCTGGTAATTGGCTCGATTTCTTGAGATAAACGTTGATCTGGATTATCAATCTTGGATTGAAAATTTATTTTATAATAGGCTCTTTTGCTAAAATATTTTTCTACTGTATAATCATTTAGCCATTGATACCAATCAA
Source organism: Scytonema hofmannii PCC 7110 (assembly GCF_000346485.2). Lineage (NCBI taxonomy): Bacteria > Bacillati > Cyanobacteriota > Cyanophyceae > Nostocales > Scytonemataceae > Scytonema > Scytonema hofmannii. Next base: position 3,763,922 of record NZ_KQ976354.1, on the reverse strand, counting down.
GAGCGATTTGTTTTCTGACGAATTTAGAAAATCCGGCTAAGAGTGTCACAAAGATGAGAGCAAAACCGTAAAGCCATAATGTATTAAGAAATTTCGTAACGTCTTTTTGTTCAACAATGATATCAAGTAGATAGCGATTAACGAAGCTATTAAAAGCTGTTAAACTTACTACCAAGGTTATTAGTAATAATAACAGCGCCAGCATCCCCCATGCCCGAATCACATCAGAAAATGCTCTTTGCCCTGGCTTTGTCGGATACCAATAAGGTTCTGCGATCGCTATTACACTCTGCCAAAATTGATTAAAACCTGGAGAAGAATCATTCTCTGATTTTTTATTAATAAAAGTTGTAGATTCCATATTGAAAAATTTAATTTAGTTTTTTAGTCTGACTGATGAATTAAAAGAATTAAGTCCTTTAGAATCAACGTTCATAGCAACTATGAGAGGCTAGAGGGGATTTTCGAGAATCAAACTCCTTTCATTGCGATCGTGTACTTTGCGATAGTATACCTTGAAAGCTACCCCTATAGTCGATGGGAGTCAGTCGTGGGCGGATTTTGCTTCGTAAACAATACCACGTACAGTAAAGCAATTTTTTTACAAAATCCACAAGGTAAGAATTCAATACTTGTCGGTAGAAAATACGTAAGTTGGGTTGAGGAACGAAACCCAACATTTACAGACATTTGTTAGGTTTCCATACGGATTTACCAACCTACAATTTCCTTTTTAGCCCACTCTATTTAGAGGATGTTTGAAAAGTCATGATTCATGTATTAAATATTTTTTACCCCACCCTAACCCGGACCTAGGAAAGGGGGGACCAATGGGGGGTAATAATGTGATTAAAATCACAGCCAATCACTTTTCAAACATCATTTATGATTCCTATAATATAAATAAATTTTATAATCAACTTATTATAATAACAACTCAAATATCACAAATAGAATAAAGACGCGCCATGGCGCGTCTCTACATTTATGTATTAATGAAAATTACTATTATAATAGTACTATTTTCTAGAGAAAAAATAGCTAATTGGTGGAGAAACAATAAATCCGTATTTCTCACGCCGTGCGTGAGAAATACATCTTTTTTTAAAGTCAGATTTGAACCAACCCCTGAAAGATTTTTTTTCAAATACCTAGACAATTTTCTTATTAGAAATTCGAACTACAAAGTCCTTAATAAGTTTCCAATATGGATTAGTTCTTTGTAGTATAATTGCCCAAAAAAACTTAGGTCTTTGTATCAAAATTTGCTTTGCCTGTGGTGTAAGATAGTCTTTCAAATTCGCCTGCCACCAGAAATTAACAGCAATATTGATCTGGTCAAGAGAATAAACTTGATGCCACCAAAAGGCTGGAATAAAAAGCATTTCGCCTGGTTCCAGTACACACTCCATAGATTTTGCATTTTGAAATTTTGGAAATTTATCAAGGTCAGGTTTGTCAATATTTACGTGACTCATGTGTGGTGTTTTTGAATGCACGGAAAAAGGATATAAAAAAGCAGTTTGTTTTGGCTCAAACAACAAGATGCGCTTTCGACCGCGCACCTGAGATAATAGATTTTTTGCTGCATCCCAATGTAATGGAGTGGTATTACCACCAGTGCCCATCCATAGATTTGACACCATCAGTAAATTTTTATTAATGTAATCTGGAGTTTCAATATCTGGAAATAGTTCTGGAAAAGAGCTTTCAATGGGATGTTGTTGAAGGTAATAATACTGGTCAGATTTTCTACCATTGAGAATCCAATTCGTGAAGTCGGTAAACTGCATTTTTGTGCTTGGAAACGTATCCTCAGTTTCTGGATCGAAGGTGAAGATTTTGTTTTTAGAAACGTTGACGTTAATTTCTTTGTTACCTACCACACTATTCAAATAATCAATTGACCATAAATCAAATGCTTTCCACTCAGCTATTTTTTCAGTAATGATAATTGGTTGTGTATAAGAGCGAGTTACTTGTTTAAATTCCTCTGGTGTAGGTTTGTGAATGCGTTCAATTTTCTTTACTGAAGTTTGAGCCACTTGATTTTCTACATGGATGTTCATAAATTTTCCTCATTTTTATTTTTGATTCTTTCCCTACAAGCTAGACCATTTTTTTTCATACAGTTTTTTTGCAAAGTCCTTCAAAATATACCAAACCTGTTTGGGATTTTGTATCAAAATTCGCCTTGCCTGTGGTGTAAGATAGTCTTTCAAATTCGCCTGCCACCAGAAATTAATAGCAATATTGATCTGGTCAAGAGAGTAAACTTGATGCCACCAAAAGGCTGGAATAAAAAGCATTTCACCTGGTTCTAGCGTACACTCTATGGATTTTGCATTTTGAAATTTTGGAAATTTATCAAGGTCAGGTTTGTCAATATTTAAGTGACTCATGTGTGGTGTTTTTGAATGCACGGAAAAAGGATATAAAAAAGCAGTTTGTTTTGGCTCAAACAACAAGATGCGCTTTCGACCGCGCACTTGAGATAATAGATTTTTTGCTGAATCCCAATGTAATGGAGTGGTATTACCACCAGTCCCTATCCACAGATTTGACACCATAATTAAATTTTTATTAACATACTCTGGAATTTCAATATCTGGAAATAGTTCTGGAAAAGAGCTTTCAATAGGAGTTTGGTAAAGATAATAGTAGTGGTCAGCTTTTTTTTCATGGAGAATCCAATTCGTGAAGTCAGTAAACGGCATTTGTATGCTTGGTAAAATAAAGTCATTTTCTGGAGCAAAGGTGAAAATTTTATTTTTAGAAATGCTGATCTTAACTTCTTTGTTACCTACCACACTATTCAAATAATCAATTGACCATAAATCAAATGCTTTCCACTCAGCTATTTTTCCAGTAATGATAATTGGTTGTGTATAAGAGCGAGTTGCTTGTTTAAACTGTTCTTGTGTAGGCTGATAAATACGTTCAATTTTCTTTACTGAAGTTTGAATCACTTGATTTTCTACATGGAGCTTCATAAATTTTCCTCATTGTTTATTTTGAATTTTCTTTTGTGAAAGGAAGAAACGTTATCTCACAATTATAGGATTTGCATCTATGCTTGACTCCTCACTGCCATCAAAACACCACTTTTGGACATAACTATAAACATCACTTCAATACTGCTCGGATAAGGGAAAATCCAACAAATGTCTGTCAATGTTGGGTTTCGTTCCTCAACCCAACCTACGTATTTTTGGATTTTTCGGCTTAACCGACAAGTATTAAACATCACTTAACTTTCCAACTGGCTGAGTGTGGGTATGAATATTTCTTCCTAGTGCTTCACTGCTTCTGGTGGCTTGACTGAATGTTTGGGCAAGAATCCTCCAGAGCGCAACGCCTCTGTGCTATTCTTAACAGCCTGAATGATACGATCGATGTCTTGGTCTGTGTGTGCTGTGGACAGAAAACAGTTGCGTCCTTCCCAAATATAAATACCCTCGACTAGTAGGTGATAGAACAATAAGTCTAAATTTCCTGAGAAGGAGAAGCGAAACAGCGAACCAAAAGAGACAATTTTAATAGGTACGTTTTCTTCATCGAAATAAGTATTAAGTGTTGTAGCTAACTGTGATGTGCGTTGATTTAACTGCTGCTGTAAGGTAGAACCTTGATTTTTGAGATACTGAAGAACTGAACGTGCAGCCGCCATACCTGTGTGGTTTTTGTTGAAGGTTCCGGCGAAAAATGTCTTTTCAGCTTCAGGATAGGAAGCGTCTCCGTAGTTCCACAAACCACCATCGATTCCATTCATGTAGGTCGCTTTACCAGCGACGACCCCAATGGGCATTCCGCCACCAACAATCTTGCCATATATGGCTATGTCTGCCTGAATGCCAAACCAAGCCTGTGCTCCACCTGGATGGATGCGGAAGCCTGTAAGAACTTCATCAAAGATGAGCGCACATCCCGATACTTGTGTCAAGTGTCTTAATTCTCGTAAAAACTCTTGAGGTTGTAAATGGGGTTGACGACTCTGTACAGGTTCAACCAATACGGCAGCTAACTCATGACAGCAAGTTTGTAAAAGCTTAAGAGATTCAGGATTTCCATAATCAAGTACCATAACATCTTGAACTATTTGCTGCGAGACTCCAGAAGTCATCGGTACCCCGATCGTCTGCCCGTTAAGCGCTGTGGCTAAAACTCCATCAAAATGACCGTGGTAAGAACCAGCAAATATAACTATCTTGGTACGACGTGTGGCTGTGCGTGCCAAACGCAGCGCTGTCATCACTGCTTCTGTACCTGAATTACAAAAGGTAACGCGCTCCATGCCAGTCAGTTCACAAATTAACTCGGCAACCTCTCCCGCTAATTGTGACTGTGGACCAATTTGCAGACCCAAATCCATCTGCTCTTGTACGGCGTTTGTCAGAAAAGATGGAGCATGACCAAACAGAAGCACCCCAAATCCCATTGTAATATCTACATACTCATTACCATCTACATCCCAAAATTTAGAGCCTTTTGCTCGTTCGCCAACGATAGGATAAACCATTTCTTTAGTAGAAAGACGAAATCCTGCTACGGCTCTGCTATCTGCTAAAACTTGACGATAACTCTGTGCTCGCTGCTTTGATTTTTCAGTACGCTTGTTATAAAGCGCAATCAATGCTTCTAGATGTTGTTGCTGTTGTTGGCTTAGCCCTTCTATAGAATTTAAATATAGTGTTGTCACTTCTTTTGGTTGGTTGTTTTCAAAAGAAGGAATAATAGGCGTTTTTATTTGAGCATTCGGTTGAAATTTTCCATTCTGCGACGACAAGAAATGTGTTGTAGACAAGCCGTTATTTTGCAAGAATTCTAACTGCTGAGATACAACTTGTGACATACTTTGAGATATGACTTCTAGTTGCTGCCTCATAATTCGTTCTAAAGTAGTCTCTGATGTCGTTTCTCCTTTTTCTATATCCTGTGTACTGGAAGTTGGTGGCTTTGCAAATGTGACAGCTATAGTTGGTTGAGTTTGTTGTTGCACTGTTCTTTCTGGTTCAGACTCAACTTGTTGTGAATCTGCAAGAGTCCACTCTGGGGAAAGATTTTGATAAATGTAGGTTGCCAGTGTATCAATATTTGGTAATTCTTCAAAGAACTGACGAATAGTAATTTTGAAACCGTAAGTATTTTCAATCGCTCGTACAGCATCCATCAGCGCTATTGAATCAGCACCCATTTCTAAGAAGTAAGTAGAAAGCCCCACTTCGTCTGGATCTGTTTTCAGTAAATTTGCTACTAAAGAACGCAATTGGAAAAGGATCTTGTCCCGTGGTATTCTTGTAGAGGGGGCAGTCATTTCAAACTGGTTTTCTTTTTCTCTCGATTTGTTATTCTCAGATTTGTCTTGATTGCTATTCAATTTATTGCCATTGAGGGGAAAGTTTTCAAACCAGTAACTTTTTCGCTGAAAAGGGTATGTCGGGAGCGATAAAACTCTTCTTAAGTAGCCCTCATCAAATCCCATCCAGTTGATATCTGCTCCTTGTACGTAAAGACTTGATAAGCTGAAAAGCAATGAATTCCAGTCATCCTTTTCTTGAGTTAAAGAAGATAACCAAGTTGTAGTTCCTTCCTGCTGACAATGTTTCCCTAAACTTGAGAGAATCGGTTTTGGCCCGATTTCTAAAAATAACTCGTAGCCCTGCTTAAACAGAGTATCAATCCCCGTCATAAATTGCACAGTTTTTCGAGTTTGGCGAATCCAATACTTAGCATCAAGAATCTGTCCTGGTTGTATTATCTGACCAGTCAAATTGGAAATGAGTGGAATTTGCAAGGCTTGAAACTGAATCTGGCTCGCATATTGTTCAAATGTATCTAACATTTGTTCCATGAGAGGAGAGTGAAAGGCATGAGAAACTCTTAAGCGTCTGGTTTCAACTCCTTGTGTTGCTAGAATAGCCACAACTGCTTCTATTGCTCGATCTACACCGGAAATGACAATATTCCTTGGACTATTAATGGCAGCTACCGAGATTTCTTGCAAGTAGGGTTGAATGGCTGCTTGCACTGTTACCTCATCAGCAAACACAACTACCATCTCACCTTCTTGGGGAAGTGCTTGCATGAGACTGGCTCCCTTTGCTTTAAGCTTGAGTCCTTGTTCCAAATTAAAAGCCCCTGCGATACAAGCCGCCACATATTCTCCCACACTATGACCTATGACTACAGAAGGTTTAATGCCCCAAGACTGCCATAACTCTGTTAAAGCATATTCCAGAGCAAATAAAGCAGGTTGAGTGTAAGCAGTTTCATTGATAAAGGAACTGTCTTCAGTTGATGGGTATAAGACTTCGAGCAGGGGTTTTTCTAGATCGGGACGTAAAATCTCATTTGCTAGGTCGATGATTTTGCGGAAGGTAGGCGCTTGTTCATACAGCTGGCGTCCCATATTTATATACTGGGAACCTTGACCGGTATATAAAAACGCGAGTCGAGGACGCTGATTCTTTCGTGATTGACCGCTGACGAGTGTCGCAGCCTTCTTTCCAGCGATAAACGCATCCAGCACCTCTTGCAACTGTATAGTAGATTCAGTAACAACAGCTAACCTGTGTTCAAAATGCGATCGCCTTGTATTAGCAGAAAAACAAATATCTGCCAACGGTTCTGTTGGCTCATCTGCTAAAAATGTTTGGTAACGACCAACCAGATCTGATAGAGCCTGCTCGCTTTTTGCGGATAGGGTCAGCAAGTGCAGCGATCGCTCAATTTCTTGTTGTTTTTGCTCGGTGTCTTTTGCTTTTTGACTTGGCTCCATTTGAAAGACTCCTGCTGTTTGTATGGACGAGGTGCTTGTGCCAAAGCTAATCTACGGCGTTCGGTGTTTTACGCTTCTTGATGCAAGCGTTCAATCGTTCAGCTAAAACCTGAACGTGGGGTTGAGTCATCATACTGATATGGTTACCAGGGACAAAATGGATATCCACTGGTTCGTTAGAAAACTCGCTCCACCCCCAGGATAAATCCTGTGAAAACTTAGACTCTAACGCAGTTTGCTCCTCTATACTAGACTCGCTGGCACGAAATAGAGTAATTGGAACGGGATTAACCTGTTGTGGTAAATACACAGTGGTATTGTTAGCCTTGTAAGCTTGCAACAAATGCTTCAAATATGTAGTATCGGCATTGGGAGGCACAACCTCAAGCAGATGAAGGTACTCCAGGACATATTTCAGTTGTTCGGGAGTAGCTAGAGAACGCAAAGGCTCAGCATCCATCTCCAAATTTTTTGCGAACGCCATTTGTAAACTTTTGGCAATGTTAATCAGCCACGTAGCATCATCAGATTCTTGTGGTTCTCCGTAGACGATGGGTGCTGTAGTATCAAAAATGGCAACTAAAGTCACCACCTGTCCCTGAAGCAGTAACTGCTTTGCCATTTCCAACACAACTTTACCGCCGAAAGAGTGTCCGCCCAAAAAATAAGGACCTTGGGGCTGTACAGCTTGCATTGCTTGAATGTAGTCACAGGCGATCTCTTCGACTGTGCCAATCTTCGCTAATTCGCCATCCCGACTTTGGGCTTGGAAACTGTAGAACGGTTGGTCAGGCCCAAGACAACGAGCTAAATTATACAAATAGAACGGAAAGCCCCCCGCGCCAGGAACACAGAACAAAGGTGGATTGGAGCCAGTTGGCTGAATGGCGACTAAGGGAGACCAAGGGGAAGTATCGGTATCTTTTTGTACGACAACTGCCAAGTCTTCAATTGTGGGATGTTGGAAGAGCATGGCTAAGGGGATGTCTTTACCAAACTGCTGTTTCATCTGAGTCATTAAGTGGACAGCCAAGAGGGAATGACCCCCAAGGTCAAAAAAGTTATCTTTAACCCCTACATTGTCAACCTGAAGAATTTGAGACCAGATTTGGACGAGTTGGAGTTCTACAGTGTTGCGGGGAGAAACGAATGTGTCGGAACCACTGGAATGAACGGGGGCTTTGAGAGCGCGACGGTCAACTTTGCCGTTGTTGGTCAGAGGTAGGGACTCGAGGATAACGATCGCATTCGGAACCATGTAATCTGGTAGCTTTTGTTTGAGGAAGCTACGTAGAGAGTGAGGAGTGGGGGCGTGGTCGGTGTGGGGTACGATGTAAGCGACGAGGCGAAGATCGCCTGGGGTATCTTCGCGGACAATGACACAATTGGCTTGCACGTGGTGGTGTTGACTCAGTAGCGCCTCGATTTCACCCAATTCGATGCGGAAGCCCCGGATTTTCACCTGATTGTCCATGCGTCCTAGGTATTCTATGTTGCCATCTGGTCGATAACGTACTAAATCCCCTGTTTTGTAAAGGCGTTCAGAACAGGATTGGTCTTCCTTGACTCCCCTGCTCCCCTGCTTCCCTGCTCCCCTGCTTCTTCTAAAGGGGTTGGGAATGAATTTCTGTTGTGTTAAGTCGGGGCGGTTGAGGTAACCTCGTGCCAACCCAGCGCCCCCAATGTGCAGTTCTCCTGGTATACCCACAGGTACTGGTTGTAAGTTTTGGTCTAATACATAAAACTGGGTATTAGCGATCGCACGACCGATAGAAATCAAGTTCTCCTTGGATTCGACTTGATACACTGATGACCAAATAGTAGTCTCTGTAGGTCCATAAAGATTCCATAAGGAAGCGCTCCTAGTACACAATTGATGGGCTAACTCCCAAGGTAAAGCTTCACCCCCGCAAAGTATTTTTAGATGGCTGGATTGGTAGTTGGCTTTTAAAAGTAATCTCCACGTAGCTGGAGTGGCTTGCACGAGCGTTGCTTGAGACTTAACTAGCAGGTCTAATAACTGTCTTCCATCAAAGGTTACCTCACGACGGGCTATAACCAAACGAGCACCTACAGTTATCGGCAAGAAAATTTCTAAAGCGGCAATATCAAAAGCAATAGTAGTGATCCCAAGGAGTATGTCTTGTTTTGTAATTCCCGGTCGCTGCTGCATAGCATATAAGAAATTGCCCACAGAGTTGTGTGAAATTTGCACACCTTTGGGCTGACCGGTTGAACCGCTCGTGTAAATCACATAAGCCAGGTTACTAACTTGCACACCAGAGATGGAATTTTTCTGATTCAACAGAGAAATTAGCTGCCAGTGAGTATCTAAGCAAACAACTTGTGCATTATGCTCGGGTAATTGTTCAACAAGATGCTGTTGGGTCACCAGCACTGAAACTCCAGCATCATAGAGCATAAAGCCCAAACGCTCTTGGGGATAAGCGGGATCGAGTGGTACATAAGCACCACCTGCTTTAAGAATGCCCAACATTCCTACCACCATGGACAGAGAACGTTCCACGCAAATGCCTACAAGCACATCCGGTTTCACTCCGAGCGATTGCAAGTAATGCGCCAATTGGTTGGCACGAGAATTCAACTCATCGTAAGTCAGTTGTTGGTCTTCAAACACGATTGCCACAGCATCTGGGGTGCGTGCTACTTGCTCCTCAAATAACTGATGAATACACTTATCAATGGGGTAGTCTACCCGTGTATCATTCCACTCAACTAATAACTGCTGTTGCTCCGTTGGCGTCAGCAGTGGCAGTTGGTCAATCCGCTCAGTAGGATTTGCCACAATTGCTTCTAGCAGTGTCACAAAATGCCCTATCATCCGCTCAATAGTGCTGCTGTCAAACAAATCAGTGTTGTACTCCCACCCCCCCACAAGTCCTGTGGGCGTATTCTCCATCGATAAAGTCAGATCGAACTTGGTTGTAGCAATTTCTACGGGCAATGAATTCACCGTTAACCCAGTTAACTCGACAACTGATGTGGGTGCATTCTGAAGGACGAACATCACTTGGAACAATGGTGTATGGCTCAAGTCTCTTTCTGGCTGCAATGCTTCCACAAGCATTTCAAACGGTAAATCTTGATATGCATACGCCGACAACGCCATCGACCGAATGCGACTCAGTAATTCATTAAAGCCGGGATTGCCTGAGAGATCGGCACGCAAAACTAATGTGTTGACAAAAAAGCCAATCAATCCTTCGATTTCACTGCGATGGCGATTGGCAATAGGCGACCCCACTAAAATGTCCGCCACACCCGTGTAGCGGTAGAGTAATGTATCAAATGCCGCTAACAAGGTCATAAAGAGAGTACATCCTTGCTCCTGACTCAGGCGTGTCAGTTTTTGAGTCAGTTCCAGCGAAAGTGCAAACTTTTGATATGCTCCCGCAAAGGTTTGCACCGCGCCTCTGGGTCGGTCTGTGGGTAATGGCAAGAATGTTGGTGCATTCTCCAGTTGTTGAAGCCAGTAATTCAATTGGCTTTGTAGTACATCTCCTTGTAACCATTGTCGTTGCCAAATAGCAAAATCTGCGTACTGAATCGGCAGTGGTGCTAACGGTAAGGGTTGATCTTGAACGTAAGCGTTGTACAACGCTGCCAGTTCCTCAACAAACACACCCATTGACCAGCCATCACAGACAATGTGGTGCATGCACACCAATAACACGTGTTCTGTTTGAGACAGCACGACTAATTTTGCTCTCAGTAAGGTGGCATTTGACAAGTCAAAAGGTTCGAGCGCTTGTTGTTGGGCTAATTGCCGTGACGCTATTTCTTGTTCGCTAGGAGATAAATGCTGCAAGTCAACCACTGAGACTGTCCAATTTAAATCTGTGTGAATCAGCTGAGTTGCTTGTCCATCGACTGTGATGAAATTGGTACGTAATGCTTCGTGGCGATGAATAATTTCAATGAAGCTTTTTTCTAAAGCAGGAATACGGAGATTTCCTACTAGGAGAAAAGCTACAGACATATTGTATGAAGAACTCAGAGGCTCCAACCGATCTAAAAACCACAACCTCTGTTGTGCAAATGAAAGTGGGAGTTCTGCGCTCTCTGACCTTGGTAAGATGGGCGTGTTAGTGAGTTCTACCTTTTCTTGCTTTTTCTGTTGAATTGATAGCGCTAATTCGGATACTGTTGGTGTGACAAACAAGCTTCGTAAGGGGAGTTCTACTTTGAAAACGCTGCGGATGCGAGAGATAAGTTGCGTTGCCAGTAGTGAGTGTCCTCCCAGTTCAAAGAAGTTATCATAGATACCGATAAGCTCTATTTTCAGTACTTGTGCCCAAAGTTGTGCCAGCATTTCTTCAACGGGAGTGCGTGGCGCGACATACTTCGGTTGGAGTTTGCTGTGTTTATCTGGTGTGGGTAAAGCACGACGAGCTACTTTCCCATTGGGGGTCAGGGGTAGGGCTTCGAGGAACACAAAAGCATTTGGCACCATGTACTCTGGTAGCTTAGCTTTCAAGAATTGCCGCAGTTGGCTAATTGTAGGTGTTGCCTGTTTTTGCGGTACGGTGTAGGCCACCAGGCATTTATCCCCATTCCTATCTTCGCTTACAGTGACACAATTGGCTTGCACGTGTTCGTGTTGACTCAGTACTGCCTCGATTTCGCCCAATTCGATGCGGAAACCCCGAATTTTCACTTGATTGTCGATGCGTCCGATGTATTCTATGTTGCCATCGCTTAAGAAGCGGGCTAAGTCACCTGTTTTGTAAAGGCGTTCAGAACAGGATTGGTCTTCCTTGAGGACCCTGCTCCCCAGATCCCCTGCTCCCCTGCTTTTTCTAAAGGGGTTGGGAATAAATTTTTCTGCTGTTAATTCCGGGCGGTTGAGGTAGCCCTTTGCCAAAGAAGCGCCACTAATATGCAGTTCTCCCGGTACACCAATTGGTACTGGTTGCAGATGCTTATCTAATATGTAGACTTGTGTGTTGGCAATTGGTCGCCCAATAGGAGGTGAGATCTGTGACTGTTCGCGTGCAACGACCAGCCCAGAAGTGGTAACCACCGTATTCTCGGTTGGCCCATAATTATTCACAACTGAGAACGGTACTGAGGGGGATGGATACTGATGCAGCTTATCCCCGCCTGTGAGCAGGTAACGCAATGCTAAACCTTGGGTTGTCCATTCTAAAGACAATAACTCAATAGCCACTGGTGTGGGCACAAAAGCGATGGTAATCTGGTTGTCGGTCAACCACTGTTGCAGATTCTCAGGCTCGGTGACGAGTTCGGATTTGACTAAGTAGAGGCTTGCACCTGCACTTAGGTAAGGCCAGATTTCCCACACCGCCGCATCAAATCCTGTTCCAGCCAGTTGGGTGGCTCTATCGGACGAAGCAATTTCAAAAGTTCGCTGATGCCAGAACACTAAATTTAACAATCCTTCGTAGGCGATGGGCACTCCTTTAGGTGTTCCTGTGGAACCACTGGTGTAGATGGCATAAGCCAAATCAGTTGCGCTTACAACCGTAGCCGGATTCTCCCGAGAGAACTGAGACACCACGTGCCACTGAGTATCTAAACACACAACTCGTGCCGGAAGCGATGCGAATTTAGCCACCAGATGTTGTTGGGTCAACAGCACGGAAACTTGGGCATCTTCTAACACGAAATTCAGGCGTTCAGTGGGATATTCTGGGTCAAGTGGCACATAAGCACCGCCCGCTTTGAGAATCGCCAACAGTCCCACCACCATGGACAAGGAACGCTCCACACAAATGCCTACAAGTACGTTAGCTCCCACACCAAGCGAATCGCTACGCGACAGCTTCGCTGAACGCAAGTAATGTGCCAACTGATTGGCATGAGAGTTCAACTCACCATAAGTGAGTTGTTGGTCTTCAAACACAACTGCCACGGCATTCGGGTTCCGCGCCACTTGCTCCTCAAACAACTGATGGATACACTTATCAACGGGATAGTCTACTTGTGTATCATTCCACTCCAGTAATAACTGCTGTTGCTCAGATGCTGTCAACAACGGCAATTGCTCAATCGGTTGTTGTGGATTGGCAACAATCGCTTCTAGCAGGGTGACAAAATGACCCAGCATTCGGTTAATCGTCTCTCGGTCAAATCGATTGGTATCATAGCTCACCTTCAGCCACAATTGCTCGCCAAGCCCTGCAACAACCGTTAGGGGATAATTCGTGTGTTCAATTCCCCGAAAATTAGAGAGCGTTAAACCGCCATTGTCTTGTAGAGTACCAGCGTCTACCGGATAATTCTCAAATACGACAATACTGTCAAATAACGATTTACCCCTAGGAATGTCACTTAGACCTTGAATCTCAACCAACGAGCAGTAGGAAAATTGCCCTGAATCTACGTGTTGGGTTTGTAAATCTTTTAACAAATCTAGCAGATCTGTCTGGGGGAAGATTTGCAAACGCACGGGCACTGTATTGATAAATATCCCCACCATCGACTCCACACCCAAGAGTGCGGGGGGACGACCAGACACGGTGGCACCAAAGACGACATCAGTTTCACCACTGTAGCGAGATAGGAGCAATCCCCAACTCACCTGCACCAAATTATTCAGTGTCAACTGATGCTGTTTGACAAAAGACACTGCTTTTTCTGTTGCACTTACCGTTAATTGAATCTGTTGTTCGCTATAGCCAGAATGCTGTTGCGTGTTTGACAGTGGTTTATCCACTCTCAACGGTGTGGGAGCACTAAAACCTAAGAGTTTTTGTCGCCAAAATTCTTTGGCGGCATCTAAATCTTGTTGCTCTAACCAAGCAATATAGTTGCGGTAATTGACAGTTTGTGGTAATGATACACTTCCTCCATCACAAATGGCTTGATAAAACGCAAACAAGTCTTGAAACACCAACGGTAACGACCAGCCATCCAGCAAGATATGATGATGACACCAAACAAATTGATAAATGCTCTCATCCAATTGCAGCAGATGTAAACGCATCAATGGCGCTTGATGGAGTTGGAAACCCTGTTTTTGCTCATCCAACAGAAAAGTCTCTAGTTGTGCTTGCTGCTCAGTTTTCGTTAGCCCTCGCCAGTCTAGAGTATTAACATTCACATCCAGTTGTCGATACACAACTTGCACGGGAGTACTTAAAGACTCCCACTCAAAAGCCGTGCGGAAGATAGAATGCCGTGCTACTAGCATCTGCCAAGCTTGCTCAAAAGCTCGGACGTTGAGGTTTCCTGCAAAGGTGCAAGTTATCTGCTCAAAATAGACACCTGTGTCTGGAGCGTACAAACTTTCAAACAGCATTCCCGCTTGCATTGGTGATAACGGATAAATATCCTCCAGATTCTGTTGATTGACTCTACCAGATTCCGTTTTGAATGCAAGTTTTGCCAACACAAGATCCAGTTCTGACTGGTTGAGTTGGATCAGTGGGAAATCTGTGGGTGTGTAACCGACATTGTCCGGTTCTAAACAATGAGCAATGAGATTTTGCAACTCACAGACAAATTCTGAGGCTAGATGTTCGATGGTTGCGTGCTCGTGGAGATTGCGGCTGTATGTCCAATGTATTTGTAGCTGTTGGTCTGCAATGATGGCGTTAATGTCTAAAGAAGTTGAGCGCTGACCTTGTAAGCTTTGGAATTGTCCGCTTGATTCAGTTGCAGGCGATATCAGAGACTCGGTATTGAGAACTTGAGTAAATTGACCGAGATAATTGAAACTAATCTGAGCCTTTGACACTGTGGCAAGTTGAGCACTTTGAACGATTTCTTGATTGAGATAGCGCAATAAACCGTAGCCAATACCTTTGTTTGGAATCGCCCGTAATTGTTCTTTGACTGATTTTAAAACCTGGCCCAGATTCTCTGGATCTGAAAGTTTTAACACCACTGGGAATATCGTCGTAAACCAACCGACGGTGCGTGATAAATCCACACCTTCAATAATATCTTCTCGCCCATGTCCTTCTAAGTTGAGCAACACTGACTTTGAGTGAGTCCATCGACTCACAACCAACAATAATGCCGTTAACAAGACATCGTTAATTTGAGTTTTATACGCTTTCGGCACATCTTGCAGCAGCGATCGCGTTTGAGCGACATTTAATGACACCGATATGGTACTAGCAGATGCCACTGTGTTCATGCCATCAGCATGGTCTACTGGGAGGGGAGGGGAGGCGCTATTGGATACACTCAACCAATAATCCAGTTCTGATGTGAGGCGATGAGATTGGGCGTATTCTCTGAGGTGTTGCGCCCAATCTTTGAAAGAAGTGGTTTTGGCTGGAAGTTGAATGGCTTTGCCTTCACACAGTTGACGGTATCCGGTGACCAAATCTTCTAACAAAATCCGCCAGGACACCCCGTCTACCACTAAGTGATGAATGATGATGAGTAATCTCGCTCCTTTGTCAACCCCCAGACGGAATAATGCCACTTGCACCAAATTTTCTGATAAATTCAAACTCGCTTGTAACGAATTGGCGGTGCTTTCCATCGCTTTTTGTTGCTCGCTGTCTGACAATGTTGAGAAGTCAAAACAGGACACGACATTGCGATCGCAATTCTCGGCGTGAATCGCCAACCAATTCGATTCTGTTTGTGTAAATTGCAAGCGCAGAGCATCGTGATGTTTGAGTAATTCCTTCCACACTACCTCTAAGAACTCGATCTTAATATCAGTGGGAACTGTGAGCAAAAATGATTGATTAAAATGATGCATCTGTGGCAATTGCTGCTCAAAAAACCATTGTTGAATGGGTGTTAAAGGTGATACTCCTGTGACTAATTCTTGTTCTATGAACAGTGCTTTTGTTGTGAGAGCGACTGTCGCTAATTCAGCAATCGTTTGATTGGCAAACAGTTGTTTGAGGCTGAGTTCTATTCCAGCCAGTTTTGCTTTGGCAATAATTTGAATGCTGAGGATGGAATCTCCTCCGAGTTCAAAGAAGTTATCGTGAATCCCCACTGGCTCGACTCTCAGTACTTGCGCCCAAATGGATGCGAGTTTTTCTTCAATTGGGGTGCGGGGTGCGACGAAAGTGTTTTCTATTCCCGTGCGTGATTCTGGGACTGGTAGGGCGCGACGGTCTACTTTACCATTGTTTGTCAGGGGTAAGAACTCCAAGATAACAAACGCACTTGGTACCATGTACTCTGGTAGCTTAGCTTTCAAGAATTGCCGCAATTCGCTACTTGTTGGTATTACCTGTTTTTGCGGTACGATGTAGGCAACCAGGCGTTTATCTCCAGGAGTATCAACGCGTGCGATGACACAAGACGAGCGCACGTGCTCGTTCTGACTCAAAACTGCCTCAATTTCCCCCAACTCAATACGGAAGCCTCGAATTTTTACTTGATTGTCAATGCGTCCTAGGTATTCTATATTACCATCGCTTAAGTAACGTGCTAGGTCTCCCGTCTTGTATAATTTGGGATTTGGGATTTGGGATTTTGGATTGTTAAATGGGTTGGTGATGAATTTCTCTGCTGTCAATTCTGAGCGGTTGAGGTAGCCTGTTGCCAATCCCGCACCGCCAATATGCAGTTCTCCCGGTACACCCACAGGTACTGGTTGGAGGTATTCGTCTAAAATGTAGATTTGTGTGTTGGCAATCGGTCGCCCAATAGGAATGGTTGTGGCGTCTTTGGGGACATCTTGCACCCAGTACCAGGAACTAAACGTTGTATTCTCTGTCGGTCCGTAAACGTGCAGCAGTCGTTGCGGTGCGCCATTTTTCAGCACTTGTTGCACCCATTTTGGCTCGACAGCCTCGCCGCCAAACAAAAGATAGCGCAGTGGATTGAAAGCGTTGGGTACTGCTTGGGCAATTTGATTGAACAAAGCAGTTGTCAAGAATAACACCGTTATCCCTTGCTCGCGAATACTGGCGGCAAAATTTATTGGTGAGAGCGCCAACTCTTTGCTCACCCCAAACAGTCGCGCCCCATGAAGTAGCGCTCCCCAAATTTCAAAAGTAGCAGCATCGAAGGCGTAATTTGAGGCTTGTGCGATCGCGTCAGACGCTTCGATGTGAATGTAATTTGTGTTCATCACCAAACGAGTTACCCCTTGGTGAGTGACGCTGACACCTTTGGGTTGTCCTGTGGAACCGCTCGTGTAGATGACATAAGCCAGAGCATCAGCACTGGCTTGTGGTGTTGGGTTTTCCTCGCTTTGGCAGGCAAGTTCTGGGGAAGCGGTATTGTAACAAATGACACGCGCTTGCTGTTGGGGGAGAGCGGTGGCGAATGTGTCTGCGGTCAACAGCACGGAAACTTGAGCGGATTCGACGATCGCTACCAAACGCTGAGTGGGATATTCTGGGTCTAGTGGCACATAGACACCACCAGCTTTGAGAATACCCAACAACCCCACCACCATGGACACAGAGCGCTCCATACAAATGCCCACCAGCACACCTGCTCTCACTCCACTAGACCGCAAGTAGTGCGCCAACTGATTGGCACGACAGTTCAACTCGTTGTAAGTCAGTTGTTGATTTTCATACACTACTGCGACTGCATTGGGTGTACGCACTACTTGCTCCTCAAATAATTGATGGATACACTTATCTTGGGGATAGTCTTGCAGTGTATCATTCCACTCCACCAATAATTGCTGTTGTTCAGATTCTGTTAACAATGGCAATTGCGAAATCCGCTCGCCGGGATTTGTCACAATAGCTTCTAGCAGTGTCATAAAATGCTTTGCTATCCGCTCAATGGTGAGGCGATCGAACAAGTCCGTGTTGTACTCCCATGCTCCCACGAGTCCTGTGGGCGTATTCTCCATGGATAAGGTAAGGTCAAACTTTGCTGTGGTGGTTTCTATGGGCAATGAACTCACCGTTAACCCAGTTAACTCGACAACTGATGTGGGCGCATTTTGAAGAACGAACATCACCTGGAACAATGGTGTATGGCTCAGGTCTCTTTCTGGCTGTAATGCTTCCACAAGCATTTCAAACGGTAAATCTTGGTGTGCATACGCCGATAATGCCATCGACCGAATCCGTAAGAGTAACTCGTTAAAGCTGGGATTGCCTGAGAGATCTGTACGGAAAACTAATGTGTTAACAAAAAAGCCAATTAAAGATTCGATTTCACTGCGATGGCGGTTGGCGATGGGCGACCCTACCAAAATGTCTGCTTGTCCCGTGTAGCGGTAGAGTAATGTATTAAATGCCGCTAACAAGGTCATAAAGAGAGTACATCCTTGTTCCTGGCTCAGAAGTGTCAGTTTTTGAGTCAGTTCCACCGAAAGTGCAAACTCAAGATATGCCCCATTGAAGGTTTGCACCGCACCTCTGGGTCTGTCTGTGGGTAATGGCAGGAATGTCGGTGCATCAGTCAGTTGTTGAAGCCAGTAATTCAATTGGCTTTGTAGTACATCTCCTTGCAACCATTGTCGTTGCCAAATGGCAAAATCCGCGTACTGAATTGGCAGTGGCAACAAGGGTGAAGGCTTACCTTCACAATAAGCGTTGTACAGTGTTGTGAATTCCGCCACAAACACACCTATTGACCAGCCATCCGAGACAACGTGGTGCATACACACCAATAACACGTGTTCTGTTTGAGACAGCACAACTAATGTTGCTCTGATTAAAGCTTCAGTTGTTAAGTCAAAAGGTTCAATTGCGTGAAGTCGCGCTAGTTGCTTAGCAGCTATTTCTTGTTCGCTCGAAGGTAAGTGCTTCAAGTCAACAACTGATACTTTCCAATTTGGGTTTGTATGAATTAACTGAGTTGCTTTGCCATCGACTGTGATGAAATTGGTACGTAATGCTTCATGGCGATGAATAATTTCAACTAAGCTTTTTTCTAAAGCAGCAACACACAGAGTTCCTTGCAAGCGCAAAGCTGCTGGAATATTGTATGAGGCACTTAGAGGTTCTAACCGATCCAAAAACCACAACCGCTGTTGTGCAAATGACAGTGGTAATTCTGCATTTTCTGCTCTTGGTAAGATGGGCGAGTCAGCAAGTTCTACGTCCTGTTGCTGTAACTGCTGTATCTCTTGCGCCAATTCGGCTAATGTTGGTCTGGCAAATATGCTCCGCAAGGGCAGTTCTACTTGGAAAATCTTGCGGATGCGCGAAACCAGTTGCGTTGCCAGTAAGGAGTGTCCTCCCATCTCAAAGAAGTTATCATTTCTGCCGACAAGCTCTACTTTCAGTACTTGTGCCCAATGAAGTGCCAGCATTTCTTCTATCGGGGTGCGAGGTGCAACAAATTTGTCGGATAGTTCGCGACTTGGCTCTGGTGCTTTTAAGGCGCGACGGTCTACTTTACCATTGGGAGTGAGCGGAAGGGACTCCAAAATGACTATTGCACTTGGTACCATGTATTCTGGTAACTTTTTGGTGAGAAAGCTACGCAAAACGCTGACTGTGGGTATCTGCTGTGGGTGCGGTACAATATATGCGACTAAGCGCTTGTCTCCTGGTGTGTCAACGCGTGCGATCGCACAACAGACTTGCACGTGCTCGTGTTGGCTCAGGACTGCCTCGATTTCACCCAACTCAATGCGGAAGCCCCGAATTTTTACCTGATTGTCAATTCGCCCTAGGTATTCTATATTACCATCTGGTAAATAACGTGCTAAGTCACCTGTTTTGTAAAGGCGTTCAGAACAGGATTGGTCTTCCTTGAGGACCCTGCACCCCTGCGCCCCTACGCCCCTGCTTTTTCTAAAGGGGTTGGGGATGAATTTCTCTTGTGTCAATTCGGGACGGTTGAGATAGCCTCTTGCCAATCCCTCACCGCCAATGTGCAATTCTCCTGGCACTCCTATAGGTACTGGTTGCAGGGACTTGTCTAAAATGTAAAGCAGCGTGTTGGCGATCGGTCTCCCAATGGGAATCGTTGTTGCGTCTTTGGGCACATCCTGCACTAAGTACCAGGACGTAAATGTTGTATTCTCTGTTGGTCCATATACGTGCAGCAGTCGTTGCGGTCTACCGTGTTTCAGCACCTCTTGCACCCATTTCGGATCGACAGCCTCTCCTCCGAACAGAAGATACCGCAGTGAATTGAACGCCGAAGGTGCGACTTGGGCAATTTGATTGAACAAAGCTGTTGTCAAGAATAACACGCTGATGCCTTGCTCTCGAATTAAGGCGGCGAAATATGAAGGCGACAGCGCCACCTCTTTGCTCACACCTATGAGCCGCGCTCCGTGAAGTAACGCTCCCCAAATCTCAAAAGTCGCCGCGTCAAAGGCGTAATTTGAGGCTTGTGCGATCACATCGAGTGGTTCGATGTGAATGTAATTTGTGTTCATCACCAAACGATTCACCCCTTGGTGAGTCACGCTTACTCCTTTGGGTTTTCCCGTAGAACCTGAAGTGTAGATGACATAAGCCAGACCATCGGCTCTGACTTCCGGTGTAAGGTTCTCCTGGCTTTGGAGTGTGAGTTCTGCGAAATCGCGTTCGTAGCAAATGACACGTCCTCGATAAGGGATACGAGTGGCTAATTTCTCTGTCGTCAACAGCACTGATATCTGAGCATCTTCTGCCATCGCAGCTAAACGCTCGCTGGGATACTCTGGATCGAGTGGTACATAAGCCCCCCCCGCCTTGAGAATACCCAACAGTCCTACTACCATTAAGAGCGTTAGCGAAGCTCCTCCTACGGAGGCTCGCTCCACACAAATACCCACCAGCACGTTCGCTCCCACTCCCAAAGATTGCAAGTAGTGTGCTAACTGGTTTGCACGACAGTTCAATTCACCATATGTCAGTCGTTGATTTTCATACACCACCGCGACTGCATCCGGGGTACGCGCCACCTGCTCCTCAAATAACTGATGAATGCACTTATCGTGGGGATAGTCTACAGATGTCTCATTCCACTCCACTAATAACTGGTGTTGCTCGGATGCTGTTAGCAATGGCAATTGAGAAATTCTTTGCTGTGGATTTGCTACAATTGCCTCAAGGAGTGTCACAAAATGACCCAGCATCCGCTCAATCGTCTCTAGCTCAAATCGAGTTGTATCGTAGCTCACCTTGAGCAACAATTGCTCATCAAGGACAGCTATAATTGTCAGGGGATAATTCGTGTGTTCAATTCCTGGAAAATTCTCAACCGTCAAACCGCTACTGTCTTGTAGAGCATCAGTATCCACCGGATAATTCTCAAACACGACAATGCTCTCAAATAAAGACGTGCCTCTGGGAACATCACTCAAACCCTGAATTTCTACCAACGAGCAATAGGAAAATTGTGTTGATTCTACCTGTTGTGCTTGTAAATCTTTTAACAAATCTAGCAAACTCGTTTCTGGGGAAATTTGCAAGCGGACTGGTACCGTATTGATAAATAACCCCACCATCGATTCGACACCAAGCAATCCGGGGGGACGACCGGACACCGTCGCACCAAACACCACATCGGTTTCTTGGCTGTAACGAGATAACAGCAATCCCCAAGTTGCCTGCACCAAATTATTCATTGTCAATTGATGCTGCTTGACAAAATCTACCGCTTGTGAAGTTGTACTTGGAGTTAAGTGTATTTGTCGATCGCCATAACGAGAATGCTCTCTGTTTGATAATGGTTTATCGACAGTGAGTGGCGTGGGAGCGCTAAAACCTTGGAGTTTTTGTCGCCAAAATTCTTTAGCTGAATTGAGGTCTTGTTGTTGTAACCAAGCAATGTAGTTACGATAGCTTCTTGTTGGCTGTAACGCTACATTTACACCATCAGCGATGGCTTGATAATACTCAAATAAATCTTGAAACACCAACGGTAACGACCAGCCATCAAGTAAAATATGATGAAAACACCAAACAAACTGATAAGTTAATTCATCCAAATGCAGCAAGTGTAAGCGCATCAATGGTGCTTGAGAAAGTTGCAAGCCCTGCTGTTGTTCAGAAGAAAGAAAAGTCTCTAATTGCGCTTGCTGCTCCACTTTTGTTAACTTGCGCCAGTCAATGGTGTTAACAGTGACTTGAACCTGTCGATACACGACTTGAATTGGCTTGTTCAAAGACTCCCAAATAAAAGCCGTGCGGAAAACAGAATGACGTGCTACCACCATTTGCCAAGCTCGTTCAAAGGCTTTAACATTCAGGTTTCCTGTGAACTTACAAATTATCTGCTCAAAATAGACTCCGGAATTAGGAGTATACAAACTTTCAAACAGCATCCCCTCTTGCATCGGCGATAGGGGATACATATCCTCAATATTTTGTCGATTATTTTTACTAAGTTCTAGTTTCATAAATTTCCTAAGATCCGATCCAATTCTGACTGATTAAATTCGAGCAATGGGAAATCTGTTGGTGTAAAACCAGTATTTTCTGGCTCTAAACAATGAGCAATAATATCTTGCAACTTGCAGACAAATTCTTGAGCAATAGACTCAATTGTTGCTTGCTCGTGGATATTGCTGCTGTATGTCCAATGTATTTGTAGCTGTTCGTCTGTAATAATGGCGTTAATGTCTAGCAGATTTGCACGCTGACCTTGTAAACTTTGACTTTGTCCGCTCGACTCGCTTGCTGGCGATGTCAAAGACTCTGTATTCACAACTTGCGTAAATTGACCCAGATAATTGAAGCTAATCTCTGGAGTAGGAATTGTGGCAAGTTGGGAGTGAATTTCGGCGTCTTGATTCAAATAACGCAATAAGCCGTAGCCTATGCCTTTATTGGGAATGGCTCGTAATTGTTCCTTGACCGATTTTAATGCCCGCTCGAGATTGTTTAATTCTATTGCTGAGAGTTTTAAAACCACTGGGAACATCGTTGTAAACCAACCTACGGTGCGTGATAAATCAACACCATCAAGAATTTCTTCTCGCCCATGTCCTTCTAAATTGAATAACACCGATTTTGAGTCAGTCCATCTGTTTAAAACTAAAACTAAAGCTGTTAACAACACATCGTTAATTTGAGTGTTATAAGCTTTTGGGACTTCTTGCAACAGGGACTGAGTTTCAGCAGAGTTTAATGACACCGATATTATATGAGCTGATGCAACTGTGTTTTCTCCATTTGCACGGTCTACTGGGATGGAAGCGACTTCGGAAGAGGATGCACTTAACCAATAATTCAGTTCTGATGTGAGGCGATCGCTCACAGCGTATTCTCTCAGTTGTTGCGCCCAATCTTTGAAGGCGGTAGTTTTGTTTGGCAGTTGAATGCTTTGACCTGCAATCAGTTGCGCGTATCCTGTTTGCAAATCTTCTAATAAAATCCGCCAGGATACACCATCTACTACTAAGTGATGAATTACAATCAGTAATCGTGCTTGTTGGTTAATTCCTAGTTGGAATAGTGCCACTTGCACCAGATTTTCTGATAAATCCAAACTCGCTTGTAAGGCATTAGCGGTATTTTCAATAGCAGTTGTTTGCTCGCTGTGTGTTAATGTCCTTAAGTCAAAACTGGATACGATCTGGCGATCGCTCGGTTCTGCATGAATGGCTTGCCAATTCGACTGTGTCTGTGTAAATCGCAAGCGCAGAGCATCATGATGTTTGAGTAATTCTTTCCAAACTTGCTCTAAAAACTCGATATTAATATTGGATGGAACTGTGAATAAAAATGATTGATTAAAGTGGTGCGGTTGTGGGAATTGCTGTTCAAAAAACCACTGTTGAATGGGTGTTAATGGCAATGTTCCTGTAACTAGTCTTTGTTCGATGGAAAGTGATGTTGTTGTATCTACAACAGTCGCTAATTCCGCTATGGTTGGATTGGCAAACAGTTGTTTGAGAGTCAGTTCTATTCCCGCTTGTTTTGCTTTGGCGATGATTTGAATGCTGATAATAGAATCTCCTCCCAAGCTAAAGAAATTATCGTGTATACCTACATCGACTCTCAGCACTTGCGACCAAATTTGTGCTAATTTGGCTTCCACTGGAGTGCGGGGTGCTATGAAAGAGACTTCTATTCCTGCACGTGATTCTGGGACTGGTAGGGCGCGACGGTCTACTTTGCCGTTAGGAGTCAGGGGTAGGGACTCCAAGAACATAATCGCACTGGGTACCATGTACTCTGGTAGCTTGGTTTTCAGGAATTGCCGCAGTTTGCTACTTGTTGGTGTTGCTTGTGGGTGCGGTACGACGTAGGCGACCAGGCGTTTATCCCCAGGACTATCAACGCGTGCGAGCGCACAACAGGCTTGCACGTGCTCGTGTTGGCTCAGCACCGCTTCAATTTCTCCCAACTCAATGCGGAATCCCCGGATTTTCACTTGATTGTCGATGCGTCCCAGGTATTCTATACTACCATCTGGCAAGTAACGTGCCAAATCTCCGGTTTTGAAAATAGGGGATAGGGGGTAGGGGGTAG